>JAUVYE010000015.1 GCA_030603245.1 bacterium
GCATAGACCTCTATTTTCCCGTCTGTGGCGTCTGTCTGCACAAACATGGTTACGGTTGTGTAACCATCGCCCTCAGCTTCGTGAATGGAGATATATCTATTGAGGCTGCTACCTTTCTCCCTCACCCCGCCTATGCGAGCAAGATCTGTGTCACCGTTCCTGATGACGATCTCGGCGACCGCCCCGTTGGGAACACTGAAGTTTGTAGAGAGGTCGTACTCCGTCCAATCGGCATCGGCTCCAATACTGAAGGGCTCTATTTTCTCAGTGTATGTCAGACTCGGATTATCAGAAGCAATCTGCCATTGTCTAATTTCTTCAAATTGCACGGGTGCGACCCGTTCAGATTCGGCCTTCTCCTCAAATTTTAATGGACCCAGTAAATAGAGATAAGGACTAATATCTGGAGCATCAAATTGATATTTTAGTTCATAAGTTTCACCTTCTTTCCAATCAACTTGCCACTTCAAAACTTTCACCTCCCCCAAGCTATCGAGGTTCAACCTCCATAGTTCGTTTTCTTGCACATCTATTTTAAAACTGCTGGGAACTTCCTCTTTCACTTCACCTGTAAAATCCTGATTTACCTTAATCCTCAAGGTCATCTCATAAGGAGCTGGAGGATAAATCCTCGTTGGTCCAATTCTTTCTATGTCAAAAGGCACTGATTCACGAACTTCAAAAGAATCGGAAATTCTATGACCAGTGTCAAGGTTGGTAAGCTTCATTTGATATGCGCCCACCTCCCCAACTTGATAATATGCAAAATAATCTGGCACATTAGTAACATTATCTGGTCCGCATTTACCTGATTTTTGAACTTCTGGACTGATTAACTGACCATTGGGAGAAATAATTTCTAATCTCAAATTGGCATCACAAATTGTATGACCATCATTTTTCAAAGCCGCCATTTGCAAATAAGCAGTTTCGTCGGGCAAGTAAATAGATTTATTTATGTTAATGGCAAGAACTCCCCAGGTGAAATCTTGTTCCAGAAGATAAGTTTTTCCATTTTTCTCAAAATTAATATTAAGCTTATAAAGCCCAGGTCTAAAATTTTGTGGTTTGAAAATTGTAACCTTAGTTGGTGAATGGGTTTCTGCACTAAAATCTTCTCCTTCTTGAAGTTGTAATTCTTGATCTTGAGGATTGTTGAGTTTTGCTTTAACTTTTGGCTTTTCTTCAAAAATAGAAGAAATCTGGCCGATTAAACTTTCAATAATATTTTCTTCTTTCTTTGATACAATTTCAAAAGTAGGTGTTTCATCTGCTCTCCAGTCTTTTTTAATGGCTGTTAACTCAAACTCTTCTTCTAATTCCTCTTTCTGGTAATTTGCTTCTACCCAGATACTATCAAGATAAGCGACTGTGTTACTTTCTCCGCCAACTACTCCTTCAAATTGAACTTTCAGATTTTTAATATCATCCCAGTTTTTCAAGAATGAAGCATCGTATTCAAAATAACCATTATTGAGTGCGTTTGATAGAGAATCACCAGAAATTGTATCTAATATCTGCCAATTGCTTCCGTCTAAAGACCACCAAACAATAATTTTGGTATCAAGATTTGGAAGAACTTCCTGAGATGATTCTTCTTGGGTTTCTAATAATTGTTCAACTGACTCTTCCTCAATTACCTCTTCCTCAATTAATTCTTCTTGTATTGTCTCTTCTTGCGTTTCTTCATTTGTTTGTTCTTCAATAGGTAACCCTATTTCTTCAACCTGAGGTATTTCATCTGTCTGAGATTCTTCTTCTAAAACTTCTTGCGAAGTTTCTAATTCATCCGTAGTATCTATTGTTGGCTCTAATTCATCCGTACTATCTATTGTTGGACTATCATTAATATCAATATTATCATCAGTATCGGATGGAATATCGGCAATATAATCTGTGTCTGTAACTTCATTATTGTTCTCTAAAGAGGAAATGTTTTCCTCATCAACTGTTTCTTCTGCTTTGACGATAAAAGTTCCTTTAGCCAATAAATCTCCAAAGAATTTTTTAACCTTGTTCCAAAAACTAATTGGTTCTTCTGGAGCAAAATTGTTGATTTCTGTTTCTTCATTCTCTTCTATTATGGAAACATCTGGTTCTTTTTCGCCTATGGCAAAAGAGAATTTAATTTTAACTGATAAAAGTTGGCTGCGATTTAATTCCTCGTAAGTAGGTACTTCTTGGGCTCCTACTATAAAATTATTGAAAAGTCTTTTTAGTCCTGCCTCTTGAGATCCCAAAACAACTTTCTGAATTCTTTCTAAAAATGAAATTGGAGGTTCTACTGAATCTTCAATTGGTTCAGATTCTTGAACAGGACTTTCCTGTTCTGATTGAAACTCGTTCTGTTGTTCTTGCTCCTCAGCCTGCTCTTCTATTTCTCCTTGAGTAGTCAAGTCGCTTTCCTGTATTGTTTCTTCTTGTTCTTCTAATTCTTGGGTTTCCGGCTCCTCTTCCAACTGTTCTTCTGGCTGTTGTATATCTGGCTCTTCACCACCTTCTTCTGGTTGTGGCTCGGGTTCTGGTTCTTGTTCTAATTCTGGTTCAGGTTCTAATGGTTGTTCTTGTTCACTTTCTAACCCTGCCTGTTCGTCTGAAGGCCCATCAACCGGTTCTTCTTCAACTAGTTCCTCTTGAATTGGTTCTTCTTGAGAGGGCTCTTCTATTCCTGGTTCAGTTATTTCTTGTTGTTCCAACAAGGTTTCTTCAGGCAAAAGTGGTTCTTCTAATAATTCGGGTTCTGAAGATTGTTGTTCAATAGTTTCTATGTTTCCCATTAGAGCAAATCCTTCACTCACCAAAACCAAGGTACCTGTCTTATAAACCGCTGAATTAGCCTCAGAAAATGAACTTATATCTCCAGTGGGCTCGACATCGGGTATGCCTTGAACGTTTTCAGAGTTTTGCCAATTACCATAAGAAAAGGTGTTATAGAAATTAACTGTTTGAGATTCTTCAAAAAATACAGCTGCAATGGAACTCTGTAAAAACTTTATTGGGGCAAATCCTGTAATAAAACAAATTATTATAAATGTTGTTAAAGCTAAACGCCAATTAGTACTAAAAATTTTATCTCTACTCAAGGAAAGAACAAACCTTGGAAGCTGGTTTTTTCTTCTTAATAATTTTTGAGATTTTGATGCTTGATATTTATCTATTTCCTTTCTGCTAACTAACCAGGAAATTTGAGTGGGAATTTTTCTTCCTTTAATTTTCCCTTTTCGAATCAAAAAACCTATATAATCAAAACTATATCCTGAAATCTTTGCTGCTTGTTTAAGAGAAAGATATTTGCTACCACGAGTATTAAGATGTTCAACTTTTCTTTTTCTTTTTTCACAATATTCTATTATTGCTTGTCGGCTAACTTGCCAAGACACAGTACCATGAACCTTTTTTCCTTTAATCTTTCTTTTTCTAATCAAATAACCAATATAGTCAGAACTATAACCAAAAATCCTGGATGCTTGTTTAAGAGAAAGATGTTTGTTCTTGAAATATCTCATAAAAAACTAAAAGTATTTTATCTTTTATCTTTTTTCTCGAATATCGAGTATCGAGATTATTTTTATTTTCTTATTTTAACACACAAAACATTATATCAAGCTGTGGATAACTTTTATCTCATTTACTTTATAATAGATCTGATAAGATTAGCTCTTATAAAACAATTTTGTAGAGCATGTTAAGATATACTAAGATTTAGGCTATAAAATGTGTGCTTAATTTACCCTAAAAAAGTTTTACACATTGACAAGCATGTTTGATGTATTAAAATAGAATAATAAAGTTAGTTTATAAAGGTTTATTAAGGTTTATAGATAAAAAAGTTTAATAAACGTTAATATTTAATCAAACTCATTGTATAAAAATATGGTAAAAATACGAAGAAAAATTCATCGCGTAAAAGTACAAACAACAAAAAAATACCTTACAGTCAAAGAAGTAGCTAATTTATTAGGAGTTACTCCTCTTACCGTTCGTAATTGGGATAAAGCAGGAAAGATGAAAGCTTATCGTAATCCAATTAATAATTACCGAATTTATAAACCTAGTGATGTTGAATTTTTTTTACAAACAATAAAAAAAATAAAAACGATTCCTGAGAAAACTAACAATAAACAAGAAGGTTGGTCTGGACCAGAAGGACAATTGTCTGTTGATGTTTATCAAACCAAAGATGATTTAATTATTCAATCAACAATTGCCGGAATTAAACCTAATGATCTAGAAATCTCATTAGAAAAAGATGTAATAATAATCAAGGGGGAAAGAGAAAAACCAAACAATGAAGAAGGAGATTATTCTACTAAAGAGTGTTACTGGGGAAGGTTTTCCAGAGAAATAATCTTACCCGTAGAGATTGATCCTGATCGAATTAAAGCAACAATGGAAAACGGCATCCTGACCATAAGAATACCGAAAGTCTTTAGAGAAAAGAAAAGAAAAATTGTAGTTAGACAATTGCTTAAATAAGTAATAATTAGTGAAAAACAAAAACCCCGTTCTCTGAGAAGATATAGAAACGTCTCGGGAATGGGGTTTTTAGGTTTAGTGCCCGGGGAGGGACTCGAACCCTCACGGAGAAAATCTCCAACAGATTTTAAGTCTGTTTCGGCTACCTATTACGACACCCGGGCATATTTTGAGGCCTGGGCGGGATTTGCACCCGCGTAAAACTGTTTTGCAGACAGTCCCCTAACTGCTTGGGTACCAGGCCTTATGTTTTGTATTTTAACAACTTTTTTCTTTTTTTCAACCAAGTAGTAGAAATTTGACCAATTATTATTTATTTGTTGCTTCGCAACAGTCAAATTTTCACTACCTGGTCAACCTCTTTTCTTAATTTTGTCCAAAATTTCTTCGACTCTTCCAGCTTGCATTGTTTTTAATTCTTTAACAAACCTAATTCGAGGAATTATTTTTGTCTCTAATCTTTTATTAAGTTTATGCTGAATATGATAACCTTGTCTTTTTAAAATATAAAGTATCCTATCACCCTGATTATCAGGTAAACAGCTAACATAAACTTTGGCTTGACTCAAATCAGGGCTTGTTTCTACCCTAGTAATGGTAACTAAAGTGTTTTTAGGAAACTCAACTTCCCGCAGAATAATCTGACCTAATTCTTTTTGAATTAATTCATTAACCTTTAAAATACGATTTGACATATTTTATAGTTCTTCTTTTCTCTTCTGTTGCCTATATATAATCAGAATATCTCCCTTATCAATTCTACCATTGCCATCATACAATATCCCACACTCTTCTCCCTTAGCAAGTTTGGCAATGTCTTTTTTATTCCTTTGAAGATTGATTATTTTGCCTTTACCGATTAATTCCTCTTCCCGATATACCTCAATCTTGGCCCCTTTCTGAACCTCTCCTTCAACAACTTTTCCACCAACAATCTGACGACTTTTTTCTGTCATAAAAACTACCAAAACTTTAACTTTACCTAAATCTGTTCTAATGGTTTTTGATCTTAATCTTCTTTCCATAACAGCCCTTATTTGCTCTACTAATTCATAAATTATTTCAACTTTAATTACTTTCGTTTTTTCTCTTTTAGATAAGATTTGAGCTGTTTTGCTCATTTTAACTCTAAAACCAATAATCAAGGCTTTGAAGCTCTTGGCTAACTTAAAATCATTTTCATTAATTTCTCCAATTCCAGACTTAAGAACCCTTAAAACAATTTTGTCTTGAGGAAGAGCTTTAAACATTTGTTCAATTGCTTCAATCGAACCCTCAACATCAGCTTTAATAATTAAGTTTAAAGCTTTTTGTTCGGCTGAAATCTCTGGAGATTCTTTTAATTCTTGTTTTTCTTTTCCTTTAAAATGACTCTTGGCTGTTTCTAAATCTTCGAAAGCTTGAATTTGCTGACCAACCTTGGGAGCTTGGTCTAATCCTAATAAAATAGCTGGGCAGTATGGTTCAGCTTTTGAAATTTCCTTTCCTTGAAAATCTTCTAATTTTTTGATTTTACCAAAAGTAGATGGAGTAGCCACAATATCACCTTCCCTTAAAATCCCTTTACTTAAAAGTATAGTAGCCACTGGTCCTTTTTTACTGTCTAAAAAGGCTTCAATCACTACGCCCTTGGCTAGTCCTGAAAAATCTGCTTTCAAATCTTCCATTTCAGCAACTAAAAGAATTATATCTAAAAGATCTGGAATACCTTGTCCAGTTTTGGCTGAAACTGAAACTGAGGGAACCTGTCCCCCCAAATCTTCAACTGTAATGTCTTGTTTAATCAAATCTTGCTTTACCTTATTTGGATCAGATCCAAACTTATCAATTTTATTAAAAGCAACAACAAAAGGAATGTCTGATTCTTTTATATGGGAAATGGCTTCCTTGGTTTGAGCTTTAACTCCCTCTACAGCATCAATCACCAAAATAGCTATGTCAGCTACTTTAGCCCCTCTAGAACGTATGGCTGAAAAGGCCTCGTGTCCAGGCGTATCAATAAAGGTGATTTTCTTATCACCTTCTCCAATTTGGTAGGCTCCAATATGTTGAGTAATACCTCCTGCTTCTTTTTCTTGAACATGGCTTTTCCTGATATAGTCTAAAATCGAAGTTTTACCATGATCAATGTGCCCCAGAACCACTACTACTGGAGGCCGATTTATTATGTTTTTTTGAGTTTTTTTTGTCATCTTGATTTTTAGCTTTTTCAATGGCTTTTATCTCTTCTTTAGACAAAGAGTATTGAGAAATTCCGTTTTTAATTGGTTTTCCATAAACCCTGTTCCCTTCTCTACTGTAAAGACTGGTAATAACCACTCCATCATTATTATTATCTAATAATGCAATAGAAAAGCTCTGGTTACTTCCAACTTCTGGAAAAGGATTAAAGCGAATAATACCTACCTTTTGTAAAAAGAATTTACTATTTTTTTCAAGAATTTGCAACTTTTTATCTGTTTTTTTTAATCTTTCTTCTAAATTTTTTAAAACACCTAAAACTTCTTTAAGGTTTTTAGGTTCTTTTTTGCTTTTTTTAAATAGATTAAACATATTTTTATTATATTGAATTTAAGCGGAGGAGACAGGACTCGAACCTGTATGGCATTTCTGCCGCCGCTTTTCGAAAACGGTCCCTTGCCATTCGGGTCACTCCTCCCAAGGTTTTATTTCAAAACCCTATTTACTATTTTTTGATTAATTGGAGTTGGAATGCCTAGTTTCTTTCCTAAATCTACCACAAATCCATTATAATATTTAATCTCAGTTAAATCTTTGGGCTTACCTTCTCTTCCTTTGGTAATTATTTTAGCAATATTTCTTCTAAAAAGTAAAGGTAGTTTAGTGGATAAAATTTCGATTAAAAGAGTAAATAGTTTAACTGGATAATGAGGAAAATTAACAAAAGAATTAGCTGAACTCTTTACTACTCTAATATACTCTTTCAAAACCCATATCTCTTCTTTAAAAGATTCTCTATCCTTAAATCCTTGTTCTATTGACAGTCCTTTGGTAGCTGAAGCTATTCCAATTAGATTTAAAAACAGTTTTGAAAACTCCATGTCTCTAATTTTATCTTGAGAAAATTCTGTGGTTTCAAATCCTGCCTTTTTAAATAATAATTGAATATCTTTTAAATTACCTGGGCCGGATACTTTTCCAAAGCTAATCCTAATGGGTAAAGAATAATTAACAATAATTTCAGTTTTTTGTTGTTTTCTGTCTATCGGATTAAAAAGACTCAATTTCACTATTCTAATCTTTTCATAATCAGAACCAAAGATTTCTTTTAAAACCGAAATGCTATCAGAAATTGCAGCTGCTCCGTTTTGAGAAAGAATTAAAGTAGGAAAAATGCCCTTTTCTTTCATTCTCTGATAATAGTATTTAATCGCTGGACCAACAGGATTTTTAATAGCCAAGAAAATAATGTCTGGGCTAAAATCATTTAAAGACCATTGTGAACCTGAAACCATTCTTACATCAAGGTTCTTTACTCGTTCTTTTTTTCTTTCAACCAATAATTGTTTTTCAATTTCCTGACCAACACCCAAAACATTGGCAACCTCTTTTAGTTCAAAACAAAACATTGTACCAGTTCTTCCTCCAACACCTATTACTGCTATTTTCTTTTCCTGCATATTTTTAGTGGACCCGAGGGGAGTTGAACCCCTAACCTCTACAATGCCATTGTAGCGCTACTGCCAATTGAGCTACGGGCCCATGTACCCCTGATAGGAATTGAACCTATA
>JAUVYE010000021.1 GCA_030603245.1 bacterium
AGCCCCGGCTAAAAATAGAGTTTTAACTCCTTGTTGGGTAAGTTCTTCTCCCCCTGATATTGCCACACCTGGAATTAGAAGAATAGCTAAATATAATCCTAAAATACCAACGATAATTTGCCAGAGAAACTGTTTCATTAACTCATTCTATCAAGATTTTATTTCAAAGTCAATCTAAAAACAAAGAACTACTCTGGTAATATTCAAAATTTATGCTAAGATGAAATTAGCACGTGAATAATAAAATATTTCTTGAAAGGAGGTAAAGAAAATGGTGAGAAAAATAAAAGAAAAACCAGTCGATAGAAAAACAGAAAAGATGATAAAAAGAGTTAGATGGATATTGAATATTGCTGATTCACCTGAAACTCAGCGGGGCTTAGAAACAGAACGATATGTCCTTCAAGCCTTGGGGTATTATTGGAAAAAGAAGACGGAATTTCCGGGTGGAAGAAGGATAATAGGAGTTGTTCCTACTGGTCATTTCAGTGCTGATGACCAAACCGGAAAAGATGCTTTTGTAGAATTTCAAATAGGACCTCAATCAGATAACGAGATCTTACCAATTCAGATTCGAGATTGGTGGGAAGAAGGGGCAGAAAGGAGATTCAAAGAAAATGGCATTTGCTTAATAAAGATTTCCTTATTTGATCGAAAAGGGAAGAAAACCCCAGACCAGATTAAAAAAGAAGCAAGAAAAAGAACCCTTTCTGCTATATTTTACTTTTATAAGATTTGTTAATTTAAGAGGGGTGTCAAAATAGAATTGACACCCTCTTACTTTTTTCAAGTTATGAAAAGATTCTAATGGAAATTTGACAAAATCTATTTTGTAATTAGAATAGAGATATTAACAATAAAGGTCACAACTAAAAACTTTTTTTTAATTAATAATTGATATGAACATCAAACCATTGTCAGACCATATCCTTATCGAGCCAATTTCTCAGGAAGAAAAAACAAAGTCTGGGATTTTACTGCCCCAGACAGTAGAAAAAGAGAGACCGGAACAAGGTAAGGTAATTGCCGTAGGTCCGGGCAGGAGATTGTCTTCTGGTAAGAGAGTTCCTATGGAAGTGAAAAAGGGAGATAAGGTTCTTTTTACAAAGTATGGTCCAAATGAGATAAAGGTCGGTGATAAAGAATATTTAATTGCCAAGGAAGAAGATATCTTGGCGATTTCAGAATAATTATGGCTAAACAAATTGAATACTCCGAAAAAGCGCGGAGAAAATTAAAAGCCGGTGTCGACAAATTAAGTGATGCTGTTAAGATTACCTTAGGGCCCAGAGGTCGAAATGTTGTTTTGGATAAGGGTTTTGGCGCCCCAACTATCACTAATGATGGATTAACTATTGCCAAGGAAATTGAACTTGAAGATAGAGTTGAAAATATGGGAGCGGAAATTATTAAAGAGATTGTTTCAAAAACAAGCGAGATAGCTGGAGATGGAACGACAACTGCGGTAGTTTTAGCTCAAAAGATAATTGAAGAGGGAATTAAAGCTATTAGCGTAGGGATTGATCCAACAGATATTAAAAAAGGAATGGAGGATAAAACTAAAGCTATAATAGAAATGTTACAAAATGGTTCAAAAAAAATAAAAACAAAAGAAGAAATTGCTCAAGTGGCCACAATTTCAGCTGAAGATATCGAGCTTGGTAATTTAATTGCTGAAGTAATGGAAGAGATGGGAAAAGATGGAGTGGTGACAATTGAAGAATCAAAAACATTCGGCCTTTCTAAAGAAATTGTTAAAGGGCTTCAGTTTGACAAAGGTTACATTTCTCCTTATATGATAACTAATCCCGAGAAGATGGAAGCAGTTTTGGAAGATCCTTATATTTTAATCACCGATAAAAAGATTTCTTCCCAACAAGATATTTTGCCTATTTTAGAGAAAATTGCCAAAACTGGAAAGAAAGAATTTTTGATTATTGCTGAAGAAGTTGAAGGTGATGCTTTAGCTACTCTGGTAGTAAATAAGCTTCGAGGAATTTTAAATGCTTTAGCAATAAAGACACCTGGCTTTGGAGATAGAAAAAAAGAAATATTAGAGGACATTGCTTGTGTAACCGGAGGACAAGTAGTTTCGGAGGAAAAAGGAATAAAATTAGAGAATGTAGAACTTGAGATATTGGGTAAGGTCAGGAAAGTTATCTCGACTAAAGAAAACACAATCATTGTTGGAGGTCAAGGTAAAAAATCAGATATTGAAGCTAGAGTTAATCAAATAAAAAATGAGATTGCTACTACTACTGATTTTGACAAAGAAAAATTACAGGAACGCTTAGGTAAGTTAGCAGGCGGGGTGGCTGTAATCAAAGTTGGTGCTCCGACTGAGATTGAGCAAAAAGCTCGCCAACATAAAGCAGAGAACGCTTTATCGGCAGCTAAAGCAGCAATCGAAGAAGGAATAGTACCCGGTGGAGGTATAGCTTTAGCAATTGCATCCGGGATAGAAAAAATTTCTAGAATAGAAAAGGAAGAAAAAGAAAACAAGGGAATTTTATCAGATCGAGAAATAAAAGGATATTTAATAGGTCAAAACATAGTAAGAACGGCGTGTCAATCTCCATTAAGACAGATTATAAAGAATTCTGGTGCAGATGAAGTTATCATTTATAAAATAGCAGAACAACGAGAACAAGAGGGCAAACAGACCGGGATAATGGACTGGGCTAAAGGATATAATGCTACTACTGGAAGATTCGAAAATATGTTCAAGGCTGGAATAGTTGACCCGACAAAAGTGGTAAGATCAGCCTTGGAAAATGCTGTTTCTGGAGCAAGCATGCTTTTAACAACAGAGTGCGTGGTTGCTGAGCTTCCTAAGGAAGAAGAAAAAACCACTGGAATGCCCGGAGGAATGCCTGGAGGATATTAAAATTATATAAAAACCTATCAGAAACTCTCTTAATTGATTTTGGGGGAGTTTTTGGTTATAATAAAAAACATGAAATGTCCTCTTTGTAAAATAGAAATGAAAAAAGTTATTTTCTATGGGGTGGAAATTGATTATTGTTCCCAGTGTCTTGGACTTTGGTTTGAAAAGGATGAATTGAGCCAGGCTAAAGATGAAAAAGACAAGGATTT
>JAUVYE010000013.1 GCA_030603245.1 bacterium
AAAATAAAATAAATTTTTTTTTTTTAAAAATGTTGTTTTTACCATAATATATCGGGGGCGTGGCGGCCAACCCGCGGCCGCCCGCCGCCCCAACAAAGAGAGATTAAAATTAGTAATGAAATTACATATAGTCGGGGGTCAGGAATTGATAGAATTTTCTTCAAAATAGGTTCGAGCTTCGTTTAACAAATCCGACTTATTTTAAACTAATAACTGTCCTAAAAGACAGTTTTTTGTTTTCTAAAACCAAAAGCCCTGCGGCTCTTAGTTCAAATGGAAAAAGAATTCAAGTGGGTGTCCTAAGTTGCAACCCACGGGCTGCAAATCATATTAGACTCCCGTTTTAAAGTTATATTCCCAAATGTATCTAAAAACTTACAGGGCTATATTTATTATACTAATCTACCAAAACCTCTGTCAAATAATATCTGCTAATTGTTTTATCAACGAAACAACTACTGGAGGTGGCAATAAACTAAAAGAAACAACACCATTGTCATCAACAACTTCCCATGGCTTTTGTTCCACTTCAACTTCATTCTTGTCTTTGTTCCAAACATAAACATATTCTGGTGTGATTTCATAATCATCAAAAGACTCAAGAGCAGCTTCTTTGGGAACAGAGTTCCTTAAAAGAATCTTGGGTATTCCGTACAAAGAAAACGCTCTTTTAATAATTTCTTCGTCCATATCTAATCTTTCTCTGATTCTCTCTATTCCAAACTCATCTCCTTCTTTCCCAACCAATCTTACTTTTCCACATTCTGGACAATCTTGATTATCACAGATTAAATAAAACTCATCCTTATCTTTATCATATTCAATCTTGCTTGTAGGAAGGGTTTTTAAATGACGCGAAGTATTACAAACAGGACAAACCCTACGCAGTTTTATCCTCTGATCAATTACGTTTTCTGGAACATCAAATAAAATGAAAACATCTGGATCATCTCTATAACCAACTAATTCTCTAAAGAAAAGTGAAAAAGAAACCTGGTCCAAATTCCTTGGAAAACCATCAAGGAAAATAGCTTTTCTTTCTGATCTTTCTATTTCCCTTTTCACTAAAGTTAAAATCAGTTCGTTTGGTAATAGGGTCTTAGTACTTCTGTTTTCTAAAGAATCTAAGATTTTATCAAACGATATCCATCCTCTATAATTTGTTTTTAAATAAGCAATTAGTTGCTTTCTTAATTCTTCATCAACTAATTCTCTATCAACATTTCTTATCATGTCCCCGACTGAAAGATGGGAGACTGCATCTGAACCAATAACTTCAGCAAACATTTTAGCATAAGTGCCTTTACCAGCGCTTTTCTTTCCTAAAAGATAAGCAATAAAAGAATTAGTTTTTAAATAATCTTTAATCTTTTGAATTTCAGGCCCTGCTTTTGCTTCAAAATATTGCTTTCTTGATTCAGGATTTATTAAATCAAACTTTTTATCTAAACCCTTAATTTTGGTTTTAAAAACAGGAAATTGTATGTCTTTCATTTTTTTTAATGATTAATAACTTTTATTGTTTGGCCATCAGAGATAATTTTAATATCTCCCAACTCATCAGTTCTTAAAATGTTTATATCATATTTTTTTAAAATCTCAAGTACCTCAGGCGTTGGATGTCCGTAACTATTTTCTCTACCCACTGAAATTACTCCAATTTCTGGATCAACAGCTTCAATAAACTCTTCACTCGTTGATGTCTTACTTCCATGGTGTCCAATTTTAAGAATATCTGATTTTAATAAAAGTTCTCTTTCAATTAACTTTCGCTCAACAGATTTATAAGCATCTCCAGTAAATAAAAATTTATTTTCTCCAAAAAGCAATTGAATAATAATTGATGTATTGTTTGTGTTTTTTATTATCTGTTTATCAAGATTTTCAAAAGGATATAAAATATTCATGTTTACTGTTTTCTCAAGAGTACTTGCTGGACAAACAATCCTTTGACCGGCTTGGGCAATTTCAATTACTGCATTCTTTTCTTCAACCAATAATCTTTCCCATTCTTTAAACTCAGCTGTGTCTCTTAAAACTCCTGTCCATAAAATATTTTCTACTCTGTATCTTTTTAACACCTCAAGCAATCCTCCAATATGATCATGCTCTGGATGAGTCAAAATTATTAAATCTATTGTCCTATCATAAAAAGGCATTTCATTCCCCAGTTTTTCTAACACTACAGAAGTTGGACCTCCATCAATCAAAATCTGGTGTTTTTGAGGAGTTTGAATAAAAATACTATCTCCTTGACCAACATCAAAAAATACAACCTTTAAATCATTTTGAGCTAAATCAAAAACAACAATCCAAGCCAAAATATTCAAATACACTAAAACTATTAAAAAACCAATCTTAAGCTTCTTATCTGTATGCAACATTTCTTAATTATAACAAATTAAAAACCACTAATAGTGGCTTTTAACTAAAATATTCTAGAATATTTTTACTTGGGCTGAACCCATAGTAAATTTTAATCACTATCTGGGAAGCTCGTAGTCTTGTGCCACAAATCTGAACATCTTTGTGTCACAGTGAACACAGTTTCCAGTCACAGCCTTTCTGCTTGTTCCTCCTTTTGCTTTTAGGCTAACCAATTTAGGATCCTTCATTTCTGTATTCTTCTTTTTGCACTTTACACAATATCCTGTAATTTTTTCTGCCATAATAATAAAAATATTAATTTATCAATTTTTAAAACCGACCTTTGGGTAAAATGAATTATATTAGATTACTTTAACTTAATTTAAGCAAAAAGTATAGTCAAGTCTTTTAATCCAACTTTTTGTTTAATTCCTTTAGCAATTTATCAATATCAATTCCGTATATTTTACAAATCTGACCAATTTTCAATTTGTCCATTTCCATTTTGACAAAAGGACAGGTTACACAAGGAACATTGTGTTTAGCTAAAATCTTCTCAGCCCCCGAATCTTCTAAAACCTTAGCTAAACTAGTATCTTTGGTAATTTTCTTCATTTATCCTGCCAACCAACCGCCATCAATGACAACAATTGAGCCAGTAATATAAGAACTTTTGTCTGAAGCTAAAAATACAACCAAATCAGCTATTTCTTCTGGCTTTCCCATTCGATTAAGGGGAACTCTAGCTAATATTCCTTCCATTGCTTTAGGATCTTGCTTTATTGGATCAAGCATTGGAGTCTCAATCATTCCCGGAGCAATTGCATTAACCCTAATATTGTAGGGAGCCAATTCTAGGGCCATGGCTTCGGTCATTGCTGCAATACCACCTTTGGAAGCACAATAATGAACAATGTTTAGAAAACCAACCCCAACTTGTCCCATAGCTACTGAAGCAATATTAACAATTACTCCAGATTTTTGCTTGGCCATTTCTTTGGCAGCAGCTTGGGAGCACAAAAAATATCCTTTAAGATTAATATTCAAAGTTCTATCCCACTCTTCCTCAGTCAAATCAATAAAGGGTTTGAACTCACAAATTCCAGCATTATTTACTAAAACATCAACCCGGCCAAATTTTTCAATCGTTTTCCTGAATAAATTATCTACCTCTTCTTTTTTAGAAACATCACACTTAACAGCAATTGCTTGTCCCCCTTTTTTCTCAATCTGATCAACTACTTTTTGACAATCTTCTTGAGAAACATCAGAGACAACAACCTTGGCGCCTTTCTGAGCAAAAAGTAAAGCATCTGCCCTGCCCATTCCCCTTCGGGCACCAGTAATAACTACTACCTTGTTTTTTAAATCCTCCATATATTTAACTAAGTATTAATATTTCAGGATTAATTAACATTATTAATCCTAAGATCAAAAGCACTATCCCAGAAATCAAAGTGACTAGTTTTAAGTATTTCTGAGATGTTTGAGTTATTTTTAAAGTATATACTGCAATCAAGAAAATAACAAAATCATCTATCATATAAAATAGAATATAGACCAAAAGATAAAAATAGTAGGAAGCTTTAGACAAATTCCAGCTAGTCAAGATTTTGGTAAAAACCAAAGGCAATCCAAAAGAACAAGCTAATTCTATCATATTAACCCCAGCTGCTACCACAGCAATTCCCAATAAAGCTATTGGTAAAGGCACATCTGTTGAAGAAAATTGCTGCATTTTAGCAAAAAGTTTTTGCTGGATTTTAGTAAAAATGTTTTGTTTTGCAGGATCGGTCTCACACAGTTTACAAATCACATCTGTAAAATAATCTCTTAAAATAAAAATAGCAGACAAAATAATAATAATTGCTACCAGATTAGTAATAAGTTTTATGTTAAAAGTTATTAAAAACAAATTAAGCCAAGTAGCAATAAACAAAAAATAAACCAAACCAGAAACAAAAATAAATGTTCCTCCTATTAAAATAATTCTTTTTCTAGTACCAGAAGAAGCTATTAATACGCTTAATAAAAAACCCAAAGCTATCATTGCACAGGCATTAAAACCGTCTAAAGTTCCCAAAACCACAGATAAAACCAAGGGAGAAAGATTAGAAATCTCAATCTCACCCAAAATTGGAAGTTTAATCTTTTTTAAAGAAGCTTCCATCCAATCTGTTCCACTCTCTCCTGTTTCAGCCAAACATTCTTCTATACAATTTTCAATCTCTTTTCCTGTAATCTCGTCTCCCCCATAACCTATTAAATATTTTTCCTTAAGAAAGGTGACTGGAATCATTCCCCACTGTTCTTCGGGAACCTGATATTGCTCGTACAAATCCTTTAACAATTCAACGCTCTCTTTGTCAGCAATATTGTATCTATGAATTACTAAATCATTATATTTTTTTTCCAGTTGATTTAGAAATTTGCTCTCTTTTAGACAATAAGAACAAGTTTCGCTGTAAAAAAACGTTATCTCAGCTTTTATGGACTGAGCCAAAACAAAATCAAAACTGGTCAACAGTAAAATTAAAACAATAATGCTAAAAATAATTTTTCTCATAACTATGTTATCTTAATATATTTCCTCTTAAAAGCAAGGTTATTTCCAATCTTTATATTTTTCTTCTATTAATTTTTTCTCCTGCTCTATTCTTTGATGTTTCTTTTCTAAAGATTGAGAAATCTTTCTTTTGTTCTTAACAAGATAATTATATATAGCTTCTGCCAAAGCATCGCTGGCCAAAACCGAACAATGTATTTTAATTAAGGGCAAGCCTTTTAAAGCTTTAATAATTTTTTTATTATCAATTTTTAATGCTTGATTCAAGGTTTTTCCTTTTGCCAAATCTGTAATTACACTGCTTGTCGCCAGAGCAGCTACACAACCAAAAGTTTCAAACTTAATATCTTTGATTATTTCTTTTCCATTCTTGTTTTTAGCAACCTTGATATAAATCTGCATTGTGTCGCCACAAACAATATTGCCTGCTTGACCTATTCCTTCTGGATCTTTCATTCTTCCGTAATTATGAGGGCTTCTAAAGTGTTTTAAAACCTCTTTGGTATAAGATTTATTCATGTTTTTTGAACGGTGAAATCTTTCTTAATTTATTAATTACTTTAGGCAAAACCTTTAAGGTTTTATCAATCTCTTTTTGAGTGGTCCATCTTCCCAGGGTTAATCTTAGGGACCCATGGGCTTGTTGAGGTTTTAAACCAATAGCCAAAAGAACATGGCTTGGTTCTAACTTTTCTGAAGAACAAGCTGAGCCGGTTGAACTTGCGATTCCTGCAAAATCAAGCTGCATAACCAGGGCTTCTCCTTCAATAAAATCAAACCAGAAATTAGCATTATTAGATAATCTTTTTTTAGGATGGCCATTCAAATGAGAAAATTCAATGTTTTTCAAAACTCCTTTGATTAATCTATCTCTTAATTGAGTTAATCTTTTAGCTTCTTGTTTCATTTCCTTTAGATAAATCTTACAAGCCTGACCAAAACCAACAATATCAGCTACATTAACAGTAGAAGACCTTAAACCAAACTCATGTTCGCCTCCATGCAAAAGAGGTTCAATTTTAGTTCCTTTTCTCACAAACAAACAAGCTGCCCCTTTTGGTCCATACATTTTATGAGAAGAAGCAGTTAATAAATCTACGTTCATTTTATTAACATCAATAGACACTTTTCCAAAACTTTGGGCAGCATCAGTGTGAAAATAAACTCCTTTGTCCTGGCATATCTTTCCTATTTCAGCAATTGGCTGAATTGTTCCTATTTCATTATTAGCATGCATAATAGAAACCAAAATAGTATCTCTTTTAATTGCTTTTTTAACCTGGTCTGGATTAATCAAACCATATTTATCAACTTTTAATTGAGTAATCTTAAAATCCTGCTTCTCCAGCCATTTTGAAGATTGAACAATACATGGGTGTTCAATTGAAGAAATTATGATATGGCGCCCTTTGTTTTTATTAGCAAAAGCAATTCCTTTTATAGCTAAATTATTGCTTTCAGTAGCTGAACTAGTAAACACTATTTCGTTGGGCTGGGCTCCCATTAAATCAGCAACTTGTTTTCTGCTTTTTTCTAAAGCTTGTCTGGCTTTTTGCCCAAATTGATGCAAAGACATTGTATTGCCAGATTTTTCACTAAGATAAGGCAGTATTGCTTTAATTACTCGAGGGTCAGCTGGTGTAGTAGCTGCATAATCTAAATAAATTTTCTTTGTTTTTTTTCTCATATACTATTTTTTAATTAAATCTGCTAAAGTCATTGAGTCTAAAGCAGAATTTAAAGAGTTTTGTATTTTTTTCCAAAAGCTTTTGGTCAAACATTTTTTCTCCATTGGACAAACATATTCTCCTTTTTGACCAATGCATTTTACTAAAGATGTTTTTCCCTCCAAGGCCCTGATTATTTTCCCAATCTTTATCTTGGAGGGAGTTTTAGCTAACAAATACCCCCCTTTAACCCCTTTTTTAGATTTAACCAAGTTTTCTTTTTCTAACTTTGAAACAATTTTTTCCAAGTAATCAAAAGAAATGTTTTCTTTTTCAGAAATTTTCCTAAGAGAATGCGGTTGATTATCATCAAACACTTTGGCCAAATAAACCATGGCTCTTAAACCATATTGAGATTTAGTTGAGAATTTCATAAAAACCGACTATTATCGTCGGTTTTAATATATCTCTTAAAATTAATGTTGTCAAATAAATAATTATGATGCACTGCTCTGCCCAGCTAAATATCCAGTAGTCCAGCAAACCTGAAGGTTATAGCCTCCACTAGGACCATTTAAATCAAGAATTTCTCCTGCAAAAAATAAATTATCAATTAATTTAGACTTCATTGTTCTAGAATCTATTTCTTTTAAAGAAATACCACCTTTAGTAATAATAGCTTTTTTAAAACCAGAAAGTTTTTCTACTACCATCTCAATATTTTTAAATATTTTGACTAATTTTTGTCTTTCTGATTTGTTAATAGCATTTACTTTTTTATTAGGATTAATTTCACATAATTTCACTATTAAAGGAATCATTTTCTGGGGCAATAAGTCGTTTAAAGAGTTTCTAAATAATTTATTACTATATTTCTGAAAATCTCTTTGAATTCTGCTGTCTAATTTAGAAAAATCCAAACCTGGCTTCAAATCTAATGACAATTTCACTTCACCTTTTTTCAATAAATCCCCTATTTTGCTGCTCATTTCTAAAATAATTGGGCCCGATAAACCAAAATGGGTAAATAAAGCTTCGCCCAATCTTGTGTCTTCTTTCCTATTATTCTGAATTACAGTTATTCTTACGTTTTTCAAACTTAAACCTTTAACATGCTTTATCCATTTATCTTTCATAATCAAGGAAGTTAAAGCAGGACTTAATTCTGAAATGGTGTGTCCTAATTTTTCCGCCCATAACAATCCATTGCCAGTAGAACCTGTTTCAGGATAGGTCTTTCCACCAGTAGCTATAATATATTTATCAGCTATAATCTCTTTATCTTTTAAGATTGCTTTCAATACTTTGTTCTCTTTCTTTTGAAGTTTTATAACTCTAGCATTAGTAATTAAATTAACATTGCTTTGTTTTAAATAATGCATCAAAACATTTAAAACATCCTGGGCCTTGTCGCTCTTAGGAAAGATTCTCTGACCCCTTTCTGTTTTAAGTTTTAATCCACTTTTTTCAAAAAACTCAATGGTGTTTTTTACCCCAAACAAAGAAAGAGGAGAGAATAAAAAATCTCCTCTTTTACCAAATGCTTTTACAAATTTTCTAATATTTAATTCAGCATGAGTAATATTACATCTTCCTTTTCCAGTCAATAAAAGCTTTTTACCTAATTTCTGATTTTTCTCTAAAAGCCCAACTCTAGCTCCCAACTCTCCAGCTCTGCCAGCAGCCATCATTCCAGCAGGACCACCTCCAATCACTATCACATCAAAATGATTCTCATTCATATATTAAAATTCTTGCTTAGTTTGTTCTTCCTCTTTTTTAATAAAAGCTCTACCACCTTGCCATTGTCCTTGATATAAATTAGTTTTTCCTTCTACCCTAAGAAAAATCATATTAGCAATTCTAGCTCCCATTTCTATTTCAAACTCACTGCCCCCTAGGTTGACTAAATGAAATCTAAAATTTCCTTGATAACCAGGATCTACTCTGAAACCCAAAACTAAAACCCCGCTGGCAAAAAAAGTACCCCGGGGTATAAAAATCCCAAAAATATCTTTGGGAACATTAATCGTTTCTATTGTCTTGGCAATATAAAATTTTCCTAGCTCTAACTTTATTTTTTTCTGTAAGCTAGTGGATTTATTTCTTTCAAACTTACCAATTAAATTATACTTGGGAGTGTCTCTGGTTTCTTGATAAATAAAACCTTTGCCTTTTTCCATTTCATAGATCTTGCCTATCCTTAAATCAACTCCACAACCCTCTACGTTAATGTTTTCTTTGTCTAAGCCCTCAATAAGGTTTTTTTCCTTTATCAGCTTTAATAGCTTATCTGTTCCTAAAATCATAAATCAGTTTTAGTTAAATCAATGTAGCTATAAAAAAGAGTTATTACAATTCCAATGGCTAAAACTAAAATTTTTGTTTCTACTTCAAAAACAATAGAAAGACCAATTACTAAAATTCCTATTATAAAAAATAAACCCTTTTCATCAATCATATTTAATTATTCTGTTTGACGAAGAGTTAAAACATAACTATTATCTCCCCGAATATACATTAACGTCCAGTCACGATCTTCATCGTCTTCAAACTCTGCATTACCTCTCAAACGAGCAGCATCAAAAAGAGTTTTAGCTTCTTCTCTTTGCAAATCATTACGCAAATATCTTATTCCCTCTCTTAAATCTTGTTCAAATCTTACCAAGAACCCATAAACTTTTTCTTTTTTAATCTCCATATATTTTTATTTTACCATTTTAAAAACAAAAAGAAAAAGGGCCGGGGATGGACCTATTTGTGAAAAGGGCTGTTTGATTGTCTCAAACGACAATCATTATTAGTGTGACATTAACTCCCTCTAAGCGACGGATTTCGGAATTAATAATGTCTTTTACTGCTTGTACAGTTGGGGCCTCTATTATGGCGATCATGTCATAGGCGCCGTACACTATATGTGCCTCTTTGACCCTTTTCATTTCCCGCAGCTCTTCCAGAATCTTTGTTTCTCGACCCACTTCAACATTCACTATCACAAACGCTTTGGCGACCAAGTTTGACTCACCTTTTTAACTAAAATTAAACTATCACAAGCTCTAATTTTAGTCAATAAAAACTATTTGTTGATTTCTAAAACCTCTATTCCAAAAATAAGAGTAGCTCCAGGAGGAATCTTACCTCCAGCAGCGCCAGTTTCTCCATACCCTAAATCTGCAGGAATGGTCAATTTTCTTTTATCTCCAACCTTAGCTCCTAAAAGTCCTAAATCCCAACCCTGAATCACTTGTCCTACTCCTAAAGTAAAAACAAATGGATCTCCCCTGTCCAAACTTGAATCAAACTTGGTGCCATCTTCTAATGTGCCCGTATAATGCACTTTTAAACTATCACCATTTTGAGCCTCTTCTCCTGTGCCCTCTTCTAAAATTTCTATTGCTAAATCTTCTTGAGCTACTTCTTCTTCTTCGCTCTCCTCAACTACTTGCTCAACCTCTTCTTGTTTAAGAATCTCGTTTAACAAATAAAAGCTTAAAATAATAGTCGATAAAACAATAATTATTGAAATAATCTTTTTCATAAATAATGTTTTTATTTTAACATACAAACTAAAAATAAAACAAAGAGAGCTCTTTTTATTAAAGCTCTCTTGGAAATTTTTCTTTTGAAAATCTTTCTCTCTTTAAGGTGAAAGATGTCTTAGAAATCTTTCTTCATTGGTCTGGCTTCGTCAACCGTAAGGTTTCTTCCGCCAAAATCTTTGCCATTAAACATTTCTATTGCTTTTTTGGCTTCTTCTTCAGAAGACATTTCTACAAAACCAAATCCTTTAGAACGACCAGAAATTCTGTCTATAATAATATTGGCAGAATCTACCGTTCCAGCTTGAGCAAAATATTCTTTAAGCTCTTGTTCACTGGCTTCGTAAGAAAGACCTCCTACGTATAGTTTTTTGTTCATCTTATATTACACTTTCTTATTTTTGCGACCTACTCTTCTTCTCATCTTAAAAGAGAGTTTTTGAGCACGACCATGTTATTAAAACACGATTGTTCAAAGCATATACCAAAGCATTCTTTTTGTCAACCCTTATTGTCAATAACTCTTTGATCTTTCAAAAATTACGAAACAATACGCATACTGATTCTTTCTATCTGGATCAAAACAATTCCTTTTAACCTCTTTCCATTCTGTTTTACTAAATTCAGGAAAAAAAACATCTCCTTGAAAATCGTGATCAATAAAAGTTAAATACATTTTATCAGCTCTGGGTAAATATTGAGCATAAACCGAAGCTCCTCCACAAATCATGACTTCCTTACTTTTTTGACCCATTTCACTTTTTTCAGCTAACTTAATTGCTTGGTCTAAAGAATAGGCTATTTGACACCCTTTAGCTCTATAATTATGGTCTCTGGTCAAAACAATATTGTATCTGCCAGCTAAAGCCTTACCCACAGATTCAAAAGTATTCTGACCCATAATAATAGGTTTACCAATAGTTAGTTCTCGA
>JAUVYE010000003.1 GCA_030603245.1 bacterium
AAACTGCTTTGGAAAATAATAAAAAATATGTTGGAAAAACAATAAAAGTTTTGGTTAACGAAACTAAAAATAAATTTTTAATTGGAAAGACCAATACGTATAAGACCATAAAATTTATCGGACCTAAAAATCTGGTTGGTCAATTTGTAAAGATTAGAATTATAGACGCCCTCCCTTGGAGCTTAAAGGGGTTGTTGACGAATCTTTAATAATTATATAGAATAAAAAAGGTAAAAAAGGAGGAGAATTAGATAAAGAAAGATTTTGATTGCCCCAAAACAGAAAGGCGAGTAACAATAGATGACGGTAAATGCAGTGGAGAAAAAAGTTGTGGTTACAAAAATACACTTGGCTGCTTATTAACAAATAAATAAAAAGTACCAACGGGGGTATTTTAAAATAAATAACCCTTTTTTTATTCCTTGAATCTTATATATAATAAATTAATGTCAAACAATTTATCAAAACTCATTGTTATTTTAGGATCGACAGCATCAGGAAAAACTGATCTATCTATTAAATTGGCTAAAAAATTCAATGGAGAAATTGTTTCTGCGGATTCAAGACAAGTGTATAAGGGAATGAATATTGGAACTGGAAAGATTACTAAAAAAGAAATGAAAGGTATCCCTCATCATCTTTTGGATGTAGCTAGCCCTAGAATCAAGTTTACAGCTGCTAGATATAAGAAATTAGCCCATAAAGCAATTAAACAAATTATTCAAAACAATCATATTCCTTTTCTGGTAGGAGGAACTGGTCTTTATATTCAAACAATAACTGATAATATAGTAATTCCTCAAGTAAAGCCTGATTGGAAATTAAGAGCTCAATTAGAAAAACTAACCACTCAAAAACTTTTTCGATTATTAAAGAAAAAAGATAGTAGAAGAGCTAAAACAATTGACTCAAAAAACCGCAGAAGATTAATCAGGGCCTTAGAAATTATAAAAAAAACAAAGCAACCAATACCTGTTTTTAAAAAAAACAAACCTGAATTTGATCTCTTAATAATAGGAATAAAAAAATCTCAACAAGATTTAAAAAAGCTTATTGAGAAACGACTATATAAACGATTAAAACAAAGGATGATAACTGAGGTTAAAAGATTAAAAAAACAAGGTCTTTCCTGGAAAAGATTAGAAGAGTTTGGTTTAGAATATAGATTTATTGCCCAGTATCTTCAAAATAAAATCACTTATAACCAAATGACAGATAAGATTCAAAAAGGATCAGAACATTATGCTAAACGTCAAATGACCTGGTTTAAGCGCGATAAAAGAATTCACTGGATAAACAAACCAAAACAAGCAGAAAAATTAATAAAAACCTTTCTGTTATAACTCATTGACAAATTTATTAATTTCTGTTATAAAAATACTGTAGGAGGAATGAAGTGAATGAGGTTTATTCCAGCTTTCTTTCTGGCAACCAGCATAGCCTACTATTATTGTGCATTGTTACCTCAACCAGTAACCAAAAACATAAAAAATAGAATGACTGAACGATTCATAATGATTCTCTTTGGCACAATTATGCTTGGCTTCGCAGCTCTTTCTCATCTTGCAATTTCCACCTGGTACACTCCTTATCTCTGGATGGGCCTAGGAATCTTCTATGTATTAGCTTCAATAAGATCGTATCTTGGTTACAACGAATGGAATGTACTTTGGCAAGACAAACCAAGCAATGCAGCTCAAATGGTTATGTGGGCATGGAATTTCACCATAGCTCTTTGCGCCTTTATAATGCTGTAGTCTGGAAACCAAAAAGAGCTCTAAAAAGAACTCTTTTTTTTATTGTTTCGTTAATTTTAATTTAGTAATTTTTCTAAAATCTTTTTAACCACATCGGGACTAGCCTTTCCTTTAGTTTGATTCATAACCTGGCCGATCAGAAACTGAAGGGCTCCTTGTTTGCCATTTTTAAGATCTGAGACTGCTTTTTGATTTTGAGCAATTGTTTGTTCAACAGCTTTTTCAATATCAGACTCGTCAGTCATCTGGGTTAATCCTTTTTCTTCAATAATATGAGAAGGATCAGCTCCTGTTTTGAACATTTCAGGAAGAATGATTTTAGCAATCTTACTTGAAATAGTATTCTTATGAATTAAGGTAATGAGTTCAGCAAAATTCTCTGGACTAATCAAAAACTTTTTATCTTCTACTGACAAACTACCTAATAATCCCTGCAAATCAGTAATCAGATAATTAGCAGTTAATTTAATTAGTTTCAAAAGTTCTTTATGGCTAAGATTAGGTTCTAATTCACTTATTACTTTTTCAAAATATTCTCCTAAATCTTTATTCGAAACAAAAATCTCTATTTCTTTGTCTAAAACCTCATATTCTTTTTTAAAACGCTCTCTTCTTTGCTCAGGCAATTCGGGCAATTCAGCCTTCATTTGATGAATATCTTTTTGTTTCCATTTAATTGGAGCTAAGTCTGGTTCAGGAAAATATCTATAATCATGAGCTGATTCCTTTTCCCTTTGACTTTTTGTTATTTCTTTTATAGAGTCCCATCCTCTGGTTTCCTGAACGACTTTTTTTCCTGATTTTAATATTTGACCCTGTCTTTTAATTTCGTATTCAATTGATTTTTCAACCGCTTTAAAAGAGTTTAAGTTTTTAATTTCAACCTTTGTTCCTAATTTCTTTGGATTTTTAGATAAAGAAATATTAACTTCAACCCTCATTTGTCCTTTTTCCATATTAACATCAGAAGCATCAAGATATTTCAAAATCAATTTTAATTCCTCGGCAAACTTTTTAGCTTCCTGAGCTGATTTTAAATCAGGCTCAGTCACTAATTCCATTAAAGGAATTCCTGCTCTATTAAAATCTACTAAGGAATAATCTGCTTTCTCTGGATGGATAAGACGCCCAGTATCTTCTTCTAAATGAACCCTGGTAATTCCAATCTTTTTTCCCATAATATCTAAGTTGCCATTTTGACAGAATGGTTTGTCATACTGTGAAATCTGATACCCTTTGGGCAAATCAGGATAAAAATAGCTTTTTCTATCAAATTTTGAAAAATAAGGAATTTGGCAATTCATGGCCAAACCGGTTTTGATTACTTTTCTGACTGCCTCTCTATTAATAACTGGCATGGTGCCAGGATGACCCATACAAATAGGACAAATATTTAGATTGGGTTCTTTTTCGTCTGGATTATTCAAACAATCGCAAAACATTTTTGTTTTGGTTTTCAGCTCAACATGAATTTCTAAGCCGATAGTTGGTTTATACATAAAATTACAATATCTTTAAAACTTCTTCCCAAACTTTTTCATGAATCATCTCAGGTGATAATAATTCTCTATTCTGATAACACTCTATCACACATTTCTTTTCTGGAAACTCTTGAGCCCAATCCATATATGATCTTTCAGCATCAGCCAAATGACTTAAATCTTTCTCGTGAATATCTTTACTTTCTCCCTTTAAATGCTTTCTTTTTTTAATTTTTTGCTCATCCCCAGTCAAAGATTGCGATTTCTCTGGAATCGACTTAAGGATAATAGTTATATTAGGTTTTGGTATATTAAATAAGTCATATTCTAGATCAAAAAGCCAGTTTAAATACTTTTTCCATTCAGACTTGTCTTTCATTTTACCCCCCTGATGACCAACATTAGAACCAATATACCTATCAGAAACTATTATTTTCCCTTCTTGTAACCATCTTCTTATGTTAAAACTGGCATCAAAACGATCACAAGCATAAAAAATTGAAGCCTGGTAGGGAGTTACCTCTCTAGACTGACCATACTTGCCAACCAAATATTCTTCTACCAATCCTGCTGATTTTTTACCGTACTGAGGAAAATCAATAGTGGCAACAATATAACCCTCTTTTTCAAGATGCTTTTTTAATAATCGACTCTGTGTAGATTTGCCAGAACCATCAATGCCTTCAAAAACAATAAATTTTCCAGAATAAGAATTTTCTTTCATGGGTTTTAAGTTTTTTTATTATAGTATAAAAAAAACGGCTTATCTAATTTTAATTTAAATCTTTGATTAAATTATCTATTTTCTTATGAAATTCTTCTAAAGAGTTGTTATTCTCAATTTTATAATCAGCCTTTTTACCCATTTCCTGAATTAAAGATTCGGTTGCTGCTTTTTCTAGTTCTAGGAATTTTTCATAAGGAGCGCTATCATCCTTTTTTTCTCCCCTGTTCTGCAATCTTTGCCATCTTAGCTTAGAATCAGCTGTAATATATATCATTGCACCCCCTAAATCCTTGACCATATTATATTCCTGCCAATATCTAATCCCATTTAAAAGAATAATGCCTTTATCTATAGAGTTTATCTTTTTCAATAGAGCTTTAGCTAAAATATCTTCTCCAAACCTTTCTCTTAGAACTATACCAAGCCATTGTTGATCATTTCTAGTAACTTCATCAAAGAAAATTTTTAAAACTTCTGATAATGGTTGAGAAAACTTTAAACAAAAAACAGGCCCTTGAGATACTTTCACTATGTGGTTACAAAAAGTATCTTTGCCTGCACCCATTTCTCCAGTTAATCCAATAATAATCTTTTTCATTTGTTTTGCTAATCCAAAAATGTTATTTGAGCAGTAGGCCTTTTAAGAATATCTACTTTTATACTAGCCTCTTTGAAAAGATCCACAAAAGAATTATCAGCATATTTTCCAAACGATACGAATCTTTTTATCTTTGCATTCACCAGCATCTTAGCGCAAATTATACAAGGAGTATGGGTACAGTAAATAGTAGCTCCTTCAAGGGAAGCACCATGCAAAGCTGCTTGAATAATAACATTTTGCTCAGCGTGAATTGCTCGACAAATCTCCTGTTGAGTACCAGAAGGAATATTATTATCATCTCTCAAACAACCCAGTTCTAAACAATCTTTTAAACCAGCAGCTGCTCCATTATAACCCGTAGTTAAAATATATTTATTTTTAACTGATACTGCTCCAACATGGTGTCTTAAACAAGTTGAACGTTCAGCTACCACTGAAGCAATTTTAAGAAAATATTCATCTATTGATAATCTTTTCATATTATTTAGTCCACAATTTCAACGCCCATTGACTTTGCTGTTCCAGCCACAATTTTTATAGCAGCCTCAATATCAGTAGTATTAAAATCAGATATTTTCTTTTGAGCAATCTCTCTAAGCTGAGCTTTGGTCATTTTACCAACTTTTGTTTTCTTTTGAAAGCCTGAACCCTTTTCAATCCCAAGCATGTTTTTAATAAGGTGAGAAGTCAAGGGTTGCTTTATTTTCAAATCAAAAGTTCTGTCTTCGTAAATAATGACTTCTACTGGTATTATTGCTCCCTGCTCATCTTGAGTTGCATCATTAAACTGCTGACAAAACTCAGCAATATTTAAACCATGTGGAGCCAGCGCAGGTCCCACTGGGGGAGCTGGAGTCGCTTTACCACCTGGAATTTGAACTTTAACATTAGCAATTATTTCTTTAGCCATTTTATAGTCTTTTTATTTGGAGAGAATCCAATTCAACTGGAGTATCTCTTCCAAACATATTAATTAATACTTTTACTTTTCCTTTTTCTTGATCAACCTCTGAAACCTTACCATCAAAATCTTTAAAAGGACCATCAATAATCTTAATTGGATCCCCTACCTTAACTTCAATCTTATATTTAGGAGTTTCAACCCCTATTCTTTTCTTTAAATTATCAATTTCTGCTTTGGAAACTGGAATTGGAACAGTACCTGCCCCCACAAATCCAGTTACATTGGGAGTATTTCTCACTACATACCAAGAATCATCAGTCACAATCATTTCCACTAAAACATAACCAGGATAAATTTTTTCTTCAACCACCCTTCTCTTGCTGTTTTTTATTTTAATCTTTTTCTCTTTTGGTACCAAAACATTAAAAATTTTATCTTCCATACCTAAACTTTCAATCCTTTGTTTAAGGTTTTTAGCTACTGCCTCTTCATAACCAGAATAAGTATGAAGTACATACCAATTTTTTTCTTGAGAAGTTTGTTGCTTTGGCATAAATAATTATTGTATCAACTTATTTAACAATCTAGTAAATAAAAAGTCAATCCCTCCTAAATATAAAGCAACTATTGTTAAAACAACAATCACAATCAAGGTATATTTTATAGTTTCTTTACGGTTAGGCCAGTTCACTTTTTTCAATTCAAACCAAGCTTCTTTAAAAAATGCTTTAATTTTTTTAATTTTCATATTTTAAATGTCTAAATTCTTAACTTTTTTAGCATGTGTTTGGATAAATTTCTTGCGTGGAGCAACTTCTTTGCCCATTAAAACATCAAAAATTCTATCGGCTCGGTGAGCTGATTCAATATTCACCTGTAATAAAGTTCTATTTTCTGGATTCATGGTTGTTTCCCAAAGCTGTTCTGGATTCATTTCTCCCAAACCCTTGTATCGCTGAATATTAATTTTAGACACCTTCTTTTTCTTAATTTCTTTGATTAACCTATCCTTACCATCTTCAGTATAAACATATTCCAGTTGTTTTCCAGCCCGGATTTGATAAAGCGGAGGTTGAGCAATATATAGAAAACCAGCCTCAATTATTGGTTTAAAGTAACGATAGAATAATGTCAAGAGCAAAGTAGTAATATGACGGCCATCAACATCACTATCAGTCATAATAATAATCTTATGATATCTTGTTTTTTCTAAATTAAAATCTTCACCAATTGATGTTCCTAAAGCAATGACTAAAGATTTAATTTCTTTTGAGGTTAGAATTTTATCTAAACGTGCTCTTTCAATGTTCAGTATCTTGCCTCTTAAAGGCAAGATGGCTTGAAATCTCCTGTTTCTGGCCTGCTTTCCCGACCCTCCGGCCGATTCGCCCTCAACAATGTAAAGTTCTGATTTTTCAGGATCTTTTGAAGTACAATCAGCTAATTTTCCAGGAAGAGATAAACCATCTAAAATTCCCTTTCTAAGAACTGTTTCTCTGGCTGCTCTAGCTGCATTTCTGGCTTTTTGAGATAAAACACAATTTTCAATAATTGCCTTAGCATCCTGAGGGTTTCTTTCTAAAAAGTCCATTAATGTTTCTGAAACCAAAGAATCAACAGCTAATCGAGCTTCTGTGTTGCCTAATTTTGATTTAGTTTGTCCCTCAAACTGCGGCTCTTTTATTTTAACCGAAATAATAGCTGTTAATCCCTCTCTCACATCCTGGCCTGACAGATTAGTATCATTTTCTTTTAATAAATTATTTTTACGAGCATAATCGTTCAGGGTTCGCGTTAAGGCTGTTCTAAAACCTGTTAGATGAGTCCCTCCTTCTTTAGTATAAATATTATTAGCAAAAGACTCTTCATAAAATTCAAATTCTCTGGTGTAACAAAGAGCTGCTTCAACAAGAACTCCATTTTTAGGACCTGCGCCATAAAAAATATGAGGATTGCGAAGAGTTCTTCCCCGGGTTAAATGTTTTACATAAGAAACAATTCCTCCTTCAAAATAAAATGTGTATTCTTTTTTCTCTTTTTTTCTCCAATCTTGAACAACAATTCTTACTCCCTTGGTCAAATAAGCTTGTTGACGTAAATGATCTAATATCCTTTTAAGGCTAAAATTGATCTCTTTAAAGATTTGTTCATCAGGTTCAAAAATAATAGTAGTACCAGTTCCTCGACAATTACCAACCTTTTTAACCTTGCTTTTAACTTTGCCTCTAACATACTCTTGAGCATATCTTTTACCATCCCGACAAATTTCAGCTCTCATGTATTTAGACAAAGCACAAACAACAGATATTCCCACTCCATGCAAACCACCAGAAACCTGATAAACTTTGCCTCCAAACTTGGCTCCAGCATGCAAAGTAGTCATGATTGTTTCTAAGGTTGATTTCCTGGTCTGAGAATGAATATCAACTGGAATTCCCCTGCCATTATCAACCACCTTAATCAAATTCTCAGGTAAAAGAGTAACTGTTATTTCATCACAATGACCAACTATTGCTTCATCAATACTATTGTCTACTATTTCATATATTAAATGATGAAGTCCTTCAGGACCAGTTGTGCCAATATACATGGCTGGCCTTTTGCGAACCGGTTCCAAACCTTTTAACACAAAAATATCCTTGGCTGTATAGTCAGAAGATTTGGTTTTTCTAATTACCTTTTTCTTTCTTACTGTTTTTTTAGTTTTTGTTTTTTTACGAGCCATAATTATTTCCTTACTTGCCACTCTGGATTTTTTTCCAAAGTCTTAATTATTTTTTTATGAATTTTGTTTATTTCTTTAGCTTTCAAGGTTCTATCTTCTGCCTGATAAATCAAATGAAAAGCAAAATTCTTTTTATTATCTGGAATTTCTTCTCCTTCATAAATATCAAAAACATCAATATCTTTTATCAGTCTACCTCCTGAGATATTAATAATATTTAAAACCTCTATCACTTTAGTTTCTTTTGGAACTAAAACTGCTAAATCTCTAATTGCAGCTGGATAAACAGAAACAGGAGAATAAGCGCTTTCCTGAGAAGCAATTTCTTTTAATTTTTCAAAATCAAGTTCAAAACCTACTAACTTATTTTTTATCTTTAATCTCTTAAGAAGATTGTTAGAAATTTCTCCCAAAAATCCAATTTCTTGATTATCTACTTTAATCTCAGCGCAAATCTTGGAATTCCAAATAGAAATTTTTGAATCGTCGGGCGAAACCTGATAATCATCATACCAGATATTACTGATTCCCAATTTATCAAAAAGCAAATCAATCGTGCCTTTAATTTCATAAAAATCTCCTCCTTCTAACAATCCAACAAGCATTCTTTTTTCTTTATAAGATTTGTTCTTTTTAAATATTTTACCAAGCTCAAAAATTTTAATTCCTTTAGAAAACTTTTGATTTTCTTTTACGTTTTTTAAAAGATTAATAATTAAATTTGGCCTTAAATACTGATAATCAGCACTGGGTGGGTTTTTTAACTCTATTAATTTAAATGATTTATATTTAAAAATATCAGCATCTTTTTGACTGATAAAAGAACGATTATAGGCTTCAAAAAATCCCACTTCTTTTAAAATATTCTTAATGAAATTTAACCAGAAAATATCAAGATTTCTTCTTGGAGAGGTTAAAGAAACCTGGGGCATAAGACAAGGAATTTTTTCTAAACCAAAGATTCTACCTATTTCCTCAATCAAGTCTTCTGGTATTGAAATATCTAACCTTCTGGTTGGTATTTTAACTTTAACTTTCCCAGTTTTTACTTCAAAAATTTCAAACCCTAACTTATTTAATATGTTCTTAATTGCTTTATCAGGAATCTTAACTCCTAACATTTTTTCAACATCTGCCAAATCTAATTGGATTGTTTTAACAGAAACTTTTTTAGGATAATAATCAACCAGACCTTGAGCTATTTGACCTCCAGCAATTTCTTGAATTAGTTCTAAAGCCCTATTAATTGCTATTTCAGTTAAATTAGGATCAATCCCATGTTCAAAACGCCAAGAAGCATCTGTTTTTAATTTGATTTTTTTAGAGCTTGAACGAATAGTTTTTGGATTAAAATTAGCAGATTCTAAAACTATTCTTTTCGTCTTTTTATCAATTTCAGCTCTTTTACCCCCCTTAATACCAGCAATTGCCAAGACTCCTTTTTTATCAGTAATTAATAAAATATCTTTGTCTAAATCGTATTTTTCATCATCTAAAGTAAGAATCTTTTCTCCTTTCTTTGCTTTTCTAACAATTATCTTCTGTTCAGTAATCTTGTCTAAATCAAAAGCATGCAAAGGTTGACCTGTTTCTAACATTACATAATTAGCAATGTCTACGATATTGCTAATCGGACGCAAACCACAGACACTCAATTTTTGCTGCATCCATTTTGGAGATGGTCCAACCTTAATATCAATCATTACTCCAGCACTGTATCTGGGACAATCATTTTTGTTCTTAACTTGTATTGAAACAAAATTTTTAGCTTTAACTTTCTTATCTTCAACCAATTTAACACTGGGATCATTATATGGAATACCCAAGAGAGCAGCACATTCTCTGGCTATACCAATAAAAGAAAAACAATCAGAAGCTCTATTGGGAAGCACATTAATATCAAGAACAAAATCACTTCCCTTTTTTTTAACCTCTTCAACCTCAAAAGAATGCATAGTTAAAAGCTCAACCAACTTTTTTGGTTTAGGTAATTTCTCTTTTATTAAACTTTGAAGCCAATTATAAGAAAATAACATATCAATTTAAAATTGTTTTAAAAACCTAATATCATTGTTATAAAAAAACCTAATATCTTTGATTCTTTGCTTTACCATTATTAGCCTTTCTAAACCCATTCCAAAAGCAAACCCTTGCCATTTTTGAGGATTTAGACCAGAATATTTAAAAACATTAGGATGAACCATACCTGCTCCCATTAATTCTACCCAGCCAGAATTTCCACAAGTAGAACATCCTTTTTCATCACAAATAGGACAGGAAACATCCATTTCAAAAGAAATAACAGTAAATGGAAAATAACTTGGTCTTAAACGAATCTTGGTTGGTTTACCAAAAAATCTTTCTAAAAATTCTTTAATAATTGCTTTATAATTAGCTATGGTTACTTTTCCTTTTCTATCTACCATTAGTCCTTCAATCTGATAAAAATTAACTTCGTGACTGGCATCAGTAGCTTCATACCTAAAAGTTCTGCCAGGCACAATAATTCTTAGAGGTGGTTGATTTTTTTCCATAAATCTAACCTGATTGGGTGAAGTATGGGTCCGAAGCAGTTTTCCGTCTTTTAAATAAAGAGTATCCCAAAGATCTCTGGCTGGATGATCTTTAGGAATATTAAGAGCATCAAAATTATACCACTCAGATTCAATCTCAGGACCATCAATAACTGAAAAACCTAACAATTGAAAAATGTGTTCAACCTCTCTTCTAGCTTGAGTTAAAGGATGAAGATGACCAATCTCTATTCTTTTACCAGGAAGAGTAATATCAACCCATTCTTCTTTTTTAGCTTTCTTTTTAATTTTACTTTCAATTTCCTGAGCTTTTTGATCAATCTCTGTTTTTAAAAAATGTTTAAGTTCATTGGCTGCTTTGCCTGTTTTTGCTCTTTTTGTTTTTGATAAATCTTTTAAAGATCTTAAAACCTTGGTAATTTGGCCTTTTTTACCTAAATATTTTTTAAAAACCCTATCCAAATCCTTTAAATCTTTAGCTTTTTCAATCTCTTTTTTTGCTTGATTTTTGATGCTATTTATCTCTTTTAACATATAATTATCTATAGTTATTTTACCTTAAAATTAAGCTAAAATCAATTCTTTTCTGTGGATAAAAAAAAGAAGATAAGATTTATAATCTCATCTCTATTAGGGCCTGTTTGAGGAGAGTCTCAGCGTGTTGAGCGGAATCGTACATGAGCTGATTGATGTGAGGATTTCCTTTGCACATAGCAGAGGCCGTTTCTTCTTGTTCTCGACTGATTAGACAGATAACTTTTCCGCTGTTAGCTATGTGATAACCAATCTCGTATCCTGCTCCCCAACTATGCGCATAGATGGCTACTATGATATCTGTCTTCATAATCATATCCATATCTCTTATGTAAATGGCTCCATCGCTACAGTCTTCTTCTCCTTGTCTACCAAGATGCATTCTAACGATTTCCTCGTTAAGCACTTTGCCCATGCTTTGTAATACTGCAAGTACGAATCTTAGGATTTCATTAGCTTCTTCTCTTTGTTCTCCTCTTATGGAAAAAGCTATGTAGAAGTTTGTTATTCTTTTTCACCTTGATTGTTAGTTTATATATTAATATTAAAAAGTCAATATATAAATCAAAAAACCGCCTGATTGACGATTTTTGTATCTAAATATCACACTACCTACATTGTGCGACATTCTCTATATTAATAATAAGGAGTTCAAAAACCCCTGTCAAACTATTCCCTGCCTATATTACTGTATAGAAAAGGCAACCATTCTAAAAATTGAGCTCTGTTTTTCCAATTGAGAGGGATATCTTTGCTAAAATTTATTATTAATTTTTGATTTTTTTCGTCTAGGAGTGTTTTTGGATATTTTACAAGGAACCACATATTAAATAAGCGAATTAATGGTGGACTTTCTTTTGTAATTATATAGTACATCCGACAGGTGTCCCACAAAAAGAATTCTGTTTGATCAATATAGAATTTGAGTAATTTTTCTGGATCATTGTCTGCGTGTTTGAAAAAATTGGTCGCCTCGCTTATCATTTTTATAAACCTTTTTTTTTGTTCTTCTCTTACGTCCTCATACATTTCATCTTTAATCAGCGATTTCAGCCCCTGTTGTTTGCTTAAATCTCGAAGTAAGGTATGAGCGGAAAGCGCGAGTGTATGTATTGACACAGGGTCAGAATTATTTAAAAAAAGCCCTATCGCTATCTCTAGTTGTCTCTTTGCGGCATCTATTTTTGAAATATGTATAAATTTAGCCATATATTTTATCTAAATAAATAATATATTATTTAAGAATATCTATAGTTTTTTTAAAAACTGAAATAAAAGTATAAAATCACTAATCCCCCATCCTGGTGGTTTCGCATCACCTATTAGGTGTCGCACAATATTATTCTCGATCCGACAAAATAATGTCTAACTTAGATAAACACTCTTTATAATGTTCCAAGATTTTTTTGTTTAGAATGGCCCATTTCTTATTTTTGTAGTAACTAAGCAGGTTCATCTTTTTCAATAATGAAAACGTGTCTGTTTTCTTTTCTTGATGTGCCGACAATAACCCAGCTATCCTGTTTAGATCCCTTAATCCACAAACATCAATGCCCATGCCTATTTCATTCGTAATCAAATAAAGGAACATGCTATTCAATGGCTTATGAAAGTCCTGCTTTGCTACAGATGGAAGTAAGGCTTTCATTTCTTCTTCCTTAAGATTATGATTTTTTGTTTTATCGTTAACGACTAGAAGTACTGACCTAAGAATAGAGCATGAGTTTCTGAAAGAAGACTCGTCTGTAGCGATTTTTATTAAATCTAATAACATTTCACTATCAGGAAGTAAATTAAACTCAAATTGATGGACTGTTTTTAGATTAATATCTTTCCTTAGGTTTCTTATCTCGTCTAAAATAATTGCGCTTGTATAATCAGAAACTTCTTTCTCTATAGACTCCTTTTCAAGCTTCTTTTTCTCTTTTGCCTTCTTCTCTTTTTCTTCAATATTTGCCCGAACAACCGATTTTGCCGTACTTGATCCTTGAGAAAATATTAATGCTTTTAGCTCTTTTGTTTTTGAACCCTTCCAAAGTAAAATTTCCTTAGTGACAATCATTTCCAAATCTTTCCCTTTAATATCAGTAGAGAATTGTTCAATAAGAAATGCAATGTTAGGCGTTGGATTAATTCTTATAAAATATGACAATGCAATTCTTTTTTCTGCCCTTCCAACTTTTTCTAAAAATAAAATATTTTTAATATTTTCTTCGGCTTTCTCTATAATTTGAGCCCCCTTAAGATAAGACAATGTAAAATCAAGATCTATCTCAGATATCGAAACAGCTCCTCGCAACTCAGAATCTGCATGAGCTTTTACCTGTTCGAGAGCAAGGTGATTTATATATTCTGTATAATAGTCAAGTTTATTAAAAACTTCGAGAGTCCAAGAAAAATGACCAGCACCAATCTTGCCATCTTTGATAAATTGTTCTAATACCTCGGCAGTTTCACGTCCTTTTAGCTCTGTTAACGCGAAAAGAAAATAATGCGCAAAAGAAGTCTTCCTATGTTTGTCATATCCATCTAAAAGAGGGTATATAAAAAATTGATCACCGGAATCTTCGATTTCCCTAATAATTTCCAAGATGCCTTCTTTGTCGGTTTCTTTATAAAGCTTTGAAACCAATTCAGAGTTATAAATATTAATCATGATGTAATTTTTTTATTAATTTTCTCACAAACAATATATTATTTTAGAATATCTATATTTTTCACAAAACTCAAGCAAAAATGTTTCAGAAGATGTATTCTGCGATAAAAAAACCACTAGTCCTCTACCCTAGTGATTTTCATCACCCATTAAATGTCGCACAATATTATAGATATTTTACCATTTTTGAATTAGAAAGAAATTTTTTTATATTCATATTACAACTTTTGTTTAACATTTAAGTTCATATTCAAACTAAAGCTTGTTAATAATTTTCAGGAATCTCAGGAAGGCACTATTAATTCTCATATGTGAAATAGAATCTCTTTCCGCTTCTGCCTTAAGTTTGTCAAAAACAATTTTTAGATTTTTATGTTCTAAGCGAGGACTGCGGTTTAGAGTATGATAATGAGGCAGTTTTTTCATATCTGAAGAGAACTTCTCTAGGGTAAGATAGAGCTCTTTAAACTCAAAATGTTTTGATTCGGCATATGTCTTTAAAAAATTAAAGTTATTCAGTGTTTTTTTGAAATGATATGTAAATTGATCCTCTTCTTTATTTTCCCAAGATCTTCTAAATGCTCTTTCGTTTAGTGAAGTCAATTCGATTGCTATTAAAACTTTTTTTTGTTGAGAATAAATTATCGCATCAATTTCATTGGTGCAGACTTTGATGGGACCTATTATCGTTTTTTGAATAGAGCCTGTGACCTTTTGAGTCATAACACAGTTTGTTCTGCCACCACCGAACTTCTTTTTATCATTTACATAAATGCATACAAGAGCCAAGAGAAATGAACTTAATGATTCATTAATTTCGCTTTTTGTTGAAGCCTCTGCCAAGGAAGTTTTAATTAATTCTTTTATGAGATTACTCGGCACATCGTTAATTAAAAATGGAAATCCACCAAGAGCAAATCCAGGATTGGTGACGTCTTTTATTATTTCTTTTGAAAGTTTTTTAGAGAAATTTCTGAAACAAGGACCGCAACTCCTTTTGTGATTAGTTGTTAATTCTTTTTTTCCAAATTGTCTTAAGTTAAAATTTATAAAGTTTTGGACTATACAATGTTTTGTGTTTTTTTGATTTTCCGATTCAATGCCTTCAAAAATACTATTTTTAAAAAAAGATTTATTATTTTGATTCAAGTATGCCGTTATTATTTTTTTGGGTGGGAGTAAAAGAAGAGTATTCTTACGATTCAACTTTACAAAGCAAAAGTTAGATTGATTTCTAAAATTAAAATTATTATATAGCCAAATAATAAAAAAGGCTTTAAATATTTTTCTAAAAGCCTCTTTATTACAAATCTTAAATTTTTTTCTTACTCCGTATCTATCAAGAATATTATGTTTTATTAGCACTTTCCTTAAAAAAGCTACTGCGTCTGGTTTGGTTTTGTCTTGATTCGCAGAAGCTATCATAATATATTTTTATCTCCAAAAGATTTCTTTTTCATTGGGTCAGTCTCATAAACTTTAGACATCATCTCCTTGAAACCAAGAGAGCCATATTGATCTAATACATCTTCAATAATCTCTCTCTTTTTTTTATTTTTAAGTGATGGCATGTCATCAGAAATCCTTGGATTTCCACCCTTAAAATACAAATAAATTAGCTCTAAATTATTAACTGCCTTAGTTATTTCTGTAATTTCGTATCCTTTAGATGAATTTAATGTTTCAATAAAATATTCAGAGAAGGGGCCATAATAATAATAGTTATATACAAATTTAGTAATTTTTTCGTCGAGATTTTTTTTGGAAAAGAAATCAACTAAATAAAATAACTTAAGCAAACGGGTCTTTGTTATTCCATGAGGAAAACGACTGACCAAATAATACATTATTTCAGTTTCAAGCTGATATTCTTTTATGTCTTCGTTTTGCATGATTTTATTAGCTTACAATACAAATTTTTAATAAAAAAGTAAATATTATTTTATCTTATCGCTTAAATGTCGCATAATATACCTTATGCGATATTTCTATCCGGGTTATTTAATGTCTTTAAAAAGATCATCTCCAATAGTTATTATTGGAATGCCCACAATTTTAATAGGTTGATCATCGACAGCTTCATTAATTAGGCCATATTCCTTTGCTTTTTCAGTATTTAATACTTTCTCTCCGGTCATATCTTCTTCTATCTCTAATTTATTCTTTCCTGTAGTTTTAGCAATAATCTCTGCAATCTTACTGCTTTGCTCTTTTAGTTTTGGCATTATTTTATTCTCGATGTCTTTAATGGAATATCCTCCGGCGCCTCCACGAATACCATGAATAAGAAATTTACTCTTACTATGAGCGTATCTCTTTTCAGCTGCACAATAAATTACAATAGCGGCAGAGCTAACTTGTCCAAGAGCATAGGTTGTGATCTTTATTGGCAATCCTTTCGCAAAGTTATAAAGGTCAAGAGCTGGTTGAACCTGACCACCAGACGAAGATACGATTAAGGTTACATCTTTTATGTTCTTTGCTGTTAAATTACCTAAAATACGAATCAAAGTGTCAATACTCTTTTTGTGTATCTTTGCACGGAAATTAATATAGGCTTTGTTGTTCACATTTTTTAATTAATTAATAATTCTCCTTTAAGTGCTTTATCTAAAATTGATTTTAATTTTTCTTAATTTTTTCTTTCATAGATTTATTATAACAAAAAACCGCTTCTGGAACTTTAGTCTTCTACTTTCCTCCTCTCTTTACCTCCTCTCCTCCATTTCCTCTTCTGACATAGAGGGTGCAGCGGAAGTCGTTGTCGTAGCAGTCATAAGAACAAGAAAACACTCGTCTGGTGTTGTTACTCCCGCCTCCCTACATTTAGCCTCAACCGATGAACATAGCTCTGGCGTTCCTCCCGCTTCTATACAGAAAGCTTCAATCTCTTCAAATGATTTAAAGCCCTCGGGAGGAAGTTTCTCACACATCTCTGGTGGAAATCTTTCCGGTTCTGCACACAAAGTTCCAAACAATCCAAGGTTCTGAAGATCATTCACAAATGATGTACACATCTCCGATGGTGCTCCCTGTTCTATACAGAAAATTCTAAACGATTCAAAGCTCTGAAGACCACTCTCTTTTGCCCGCTCAGCTTTCTCTATTTCTAATTCCTGTTGAGCCCTCATTCGAACTCTCTCTCTTACTTCTTGTGGAACCTGAGCTGGCAAAGTGGCTTCTTCTGGAATTTCACCCAAAGCATTTTGTGCTTTTAATGCTTCAACTGCTTTTTCGTGTCCTTTTACTGAAACCTTCATTGCATTTTCAATGGCTGGTTTTGCCTGCTCGGGAACTTTCTCATAAACTTCAGCCAAAACCTCCAAATGTTTAGAGGTTGCCTGGCCGACTCTAGCCAAAACTTCCATAACTTTTTCGGTGTTCTCGCCTTTACTTTCTGCCCTTTCTACCCGAGCCATACTTTTTTCTAATTGATTTTCATATCTTGCCAAAGTTTTTTCTGTTAATTCTGGCTTCCCTTTTCCTGCGATAACTTGAGCTTCAGCCAGTCTTTCAGCAGCTAAGGCAGCATGTCTTTCAGCTTTTTTTAGATCACCGAAGGTAAAGAAAGTGCCAATTTCCTCTGCAATTATTTCCAGAAAGTAGAATGGACTATCAGGTAAAAGTCCTGGAGACGGTAAGTCAACTTCCTGGGCTGAAGCCTGTATTCCAAAAGAGAGTAACAAAAATGATAATATTATAATTAAAATTATTTTTTTCATATTTTATAAAGCTTAATTTATAGACCTTTATTTTATTATACAAAAAAACCGCCTGCTTGGCAATTTTTCTTGATATACAATTACATCCAATTATATACAATGCGGGGCTGGTTGGACATAGTTAGAACTTGGTTTTGGGATAATTTTCCAGCTATTGAATCAATAAGATTATCATCTGTTTCTTAATATATCCTTACCTCCCCTAGTGGACGATGTTAGAACCTGTTTTCGAGGAGTAAAATAAAAAAAGCATAAAAAAAGTGGGTTTTATGCGTTTTTGTTGACTTCTCTCTTTGCTTCTTTTTCGTTGATTCTTTTAAGCCGATCGCTCGCTCAATGCTTTTTCTATCTCTTCAACTATTTTGTCTGCTGCCTCACCTGGATTCTCGCTCTTTCGGATAGCACTTCCTACTACAAGGCAGTCAGCTCCGTCTAAGATTGCCTGATAAGGAGTTGTAATCCTTGCTTGATCCTCTCGCTTAGCGGCCCAAGTCGGTTTAATTCCTGGGGTTACGATTAAAGTCGTGGGGCTAAGTTTTGCCCGGAGCATCTTTGCTTCTTTGGCTGAAGCTACTACTCCAGCTAATCCTGCTTCTTCTGCCATTATAGCAAGGTGAAGTACCTTATCTTGAATCAGTCCTGGGATCCCTATATCTTCATTGAAACTTTCTTGGTCATGGCTAGTTAAAATGGTAATCCCTAATATCTTTAGATTGCTTCCTTTTGCTGCTTCAGTTGCATATTCCAGCATTTTCGCTCCGCCAAGAGTATGAACAGTAGTCATTGCTAATCCAGCCTCAACATCGGCTTTGATGAAATTTGCTACGGTACCAGGAATATCGTGGTGCTTCCAATCTCGCCAGACTTCTATTCCTCTATCTTGTATTATCGAAACAATTTCAGGATAAGCGGCTGCTAAAGAATTGACTTTCACCAGTCCTACTTTGCCTTCTAGCTGGTTTAAAAGAGGAGTCGCCTTCTCTAGATTTAATACATCTAGAGCAAAAATCAATCTGTCTTTTGCTTTCATTTTTTCTCACCAAATTTTTAAATAGCTTCCTTCTGTTATCTAAATTATCAAATCTAAAAAAATTGTCAAACAAAAACCCGAACAAAAGCTCGGATTCTATACAATTACATCCAACTATATGCAATTTTATACAATTCTGCGGGCCCGACCGGATTTGAACCGGCGATCTTCTCCGTGACAGGGAGACGTGTTGACCGAGCTACACTACGAGCCCAATGTAGCGGTGAAGGGAATTGAACCCCCGACCCATGGCTTATGATGCCACTGCTCTACCACTGAGCTACACCGCCCCAAAAAAACATGTTGCGGCGCCTGGAATTGCACCAGGGCCTCCAGGTTATGAGCCTGGCAAGGTACTACTCCTCCACGCCGCTTCGTACTTAATATTGTATTCAATTTTTAGACAGAAGTCAATTAAAACATTCCTAATTCATGCAAGGCTTTCTCATAAATATTCAAAGCTTTTTCTGCTTGGTCTAAAGTCAACTTATAATTAGGGTCATGAACAATATTATTCTTGATTTTATGGGCTTTCCAAACATCTTCAATATTAGAAATGGTTTCTGCTTTAATTGGTTCTAATCTTTGCCCCAAACTAGCACCCTGATAACCCATTTTCTCTAAACTATTATCAAGCATTTCATCTGCTTCAATAAAAGCTAATTTATATTCATTTTCCTGGCCCTTTTTTAATCTTTCAGTAATTTTATGCCATTTACCAGCAGTTTTTTTAATCCAATAAGGCTTATACCTTAAAATTTCCATAAAGTCCTGCCAAAAAATCTTTTTAAACCAGGTAGTATAAAAGAAAAACCAAATGGTCCCACCCAAAAAAACTACCGCAAAAAATATAAATATAATCCTGATTGGCAAGAGTTTTTCCTGAAGAGATGGAGAGATTAAGTATGAAATAACATCAGAAATGTTCATATGATTAAAAATTATTTATTTTCTTCAAAAATTTGGGCTACTTGAAATACTTTGTCTTCTTCAAAATAATTTCCCATAACCTGAAGTCCAACAGGTAGATTATTAATTTTACCACAAGGAATAGAAATTCCTGGCAATCCAGCCAAATCTAATGGAGCAGTAAAAACATCGCAAAGATACATTGTCAGAGGATCAGAAACATTTTCTCCTATTTTAAAAGCTGGTGTTGGAGTGGTAGGAGCTAAAATTATATCAACTTTTTCAAAAGCTTTTTCAAAATCTCTTTTGATTAAAGTACGCACTTTTTGAGCTTTTAAATAATAAGCATCATAATAGCCGGATGACAAAGCATATGTTCCAATAATTATTCTCCTTCTTACCTCTTCACCAAAACCCTCTGCCCTGCTCTTTAAATAAACATCCAATAAATCTTGTGACTTATGCTTTTTGCTTTTCACTGTTGAATATCCATATTTTATGCCATCATATCTTGCCATATTAGCTGAAATCTCACAGGGCACAATAATATAATAAGTTGCTATTGCATATTCTGTATGGGGTAAGCTTATTTCTTGAACCTTGGCTCCCATTTGTTCATACTTTTTAACAGCTTCTCTGACCAATCTTTCCACTTCAGGATCAATTCCCTCAATAAAATATTCTTTAGGAATACCAATCTTTAACTCATTAATTTTCAGCATTTGAGCTTTGGCATTTGATATTGACTCAACGCTAGTTGAATCCATTGAATCTTTCCCCTTAATAGCATCAAACACAATTTTAGCATCTTCAACTGTCTTGGTTATAGCCCCAACATGGTCTAAAGAACAGCACATTGCCATAAGCCCATAACGAGATACTGCCCCATATGTTGGTTTAATACCAACTGTCCCACAAAAAGAAGAAGGTTGACGAATAGAACCTCCTGTATCAGTACCAAGCGCATAACAAGCCATATTATCAGCAACTGCTGCAGCTGATCCGGATGAAGATCCGCCAGGAACTCTTGTTAAATCATAAGGGTTTTTAGTAGGACCAAAAGCAGAACGTTCTCCTGATGCTCCCATAGCAAATTCATCCATGTTAGTCTTTCCCAATATCACTGCTCCCTGAGCTCTAAGCTTCTTAATAACTGTAGCATCATAAGGAGCAATATAATTCTCTAATATTTTAGAACCAGCAGTACATTTAAGGCCTTTAACCATTAAAAGATCTTTAATAGCTACTGGGATTCCGGCAAGCAATGGAATCTCCCCTCCTTTGGCAATCATTTCATCCACTTTTTGAGCCTGAGATAAAGCCAGCTTCTCACTCACTGTTAAATAGGCAAAAATCTCTTTATCCCTGTTTTTTATTCTGCCTAAATAGGCTTTGCAAAGATCTAAAGCAGAAAATTCTTTTTTCAACAAACCTTGATGAGCCTGACTAATTGTTAATTCAGTTAGCTCCATCTTTAAAAATTGATTTAACTTTTAAATAACCATCTTTAGTCTCTGGCGCTAAATATAATAATTTTGCGCTTTGTGTTTCACGCTTTGCGTTTATTTCATCTTCTCTCATTACATTTTCAATCGGAACTGAATGAAAGGTTGGTTCTACCTGAGAAACATCTACTTCTTTTAATTTTTCAAAATATTCTAAAATCGAAGAAAGCTCTTTCTCCATTTTTTCCATTTCTTTCTCTGACAAACCAAGCCTTGCAAGTTTCGCAATATGTTTTACCTCTTTTTTACTAATCATGTTTTATCTAGGTGGTTCTAAATATTCTTTTTCCACCAGAACATCCCGCAATTCATCAAGCTCTTCTAGAACCATACCTGCCCCTCTCACCACAGCAGTCATTGGATCTTCAACCCTTTTAGTTGGAATTTTAATTTCTTTTTGAATTAAAACATCTAATCCGCGCAAAAGGGAACCTCCTCCAGCTAAATAAATACCAGAGCCCATTATATCGGCTAATAATTCTGGTGGTGTTTCTTCAATAGCGCTTTTTATTTCAGAAATAATTTGCCTTACTGATTTTCCTAAAGCTCCTCTGATTTCTTCATCAGAAACTAAAATTTCTTCCGGGAGACCAGTTACCAAATTTCTGCCTCGCATTGGCATTTCTTTTTTTTCTTTTAAAGGAAAAGCAGAACCAATTCCAATTTTAATTGTTTCAGCTGTACGTGGCCCAATTAATAATTTATATTCTTGTTCAGCAAATTGAACTATATCTTGATCTAATCTATCTCCAGCTATTCTTAAGCTTTTTGATAAAACCAATCCTCCTAAAGAAATAACAGCCACCTCAGTTGTGCCTCCACCAATATCAACTATAAAAATTCCACCTGCTTCCTGAACCGGAAGCCTTGCCCCAATTGCTGAGGCCATTGGCTCTTCAATCAAGAAAACCTCTCTGGCTCCAGCGTTTTTAGTCGCATCAGAAACTGCTTTTTTTTCTACTTCTGTTACGCCAGATGGAATCCCAATAATCACTCTTGGTCTTGGATTTAAAATAAATTGTTTTGTTCGAGCTTTTTCAATAAAATAACGAAGCATTTGTTCTGTAACATCAAAATCAGAAATTACGCCAGAGATTAAAGGTCTGGTAGCCACAATATGAGACGGAGTTTTTCCAACCATTTTTTTAGCTTCTTCTCCAATCGCTAAAATCTGGCCTGTTTTTTGATTAATTGCTACTACTGAAGGTTCTTGCATTACAATACCTCTGCCTCGAACATAAACCAAGGAATTAGTTGTTCCTAAATCAATCGCAATATCATGAAAAAACATATTTCTAATTTTTTCTAAAACCTCATTAAACATCATAATTAAAACTTAAGATTTTTTACTTTAGAAGGACAAATTAAACTTACTTTTTTCTTATCTCTTTTTTTAACTTCTACACAATTTTTACTTAAACTCCTTTCTGAAACTACTATTCTCCAAGGAATTCCAATTAAATCAGTATCAATAAGTTTTTGACCAGCTGTTTTTTCTTCTCTATCATCATACAATACTTTAATATTGCTTTTTTGTAAATCTTTATATATCTTTTCCGAGACCTTTTTAACTTGATTGCTGTTCTCCAAAGCAAGAAGATGAACATCAAAAGGAGCTACGCTTTTGGGCCAAACAATTCCCTCTTGATCATGATTGACCTCAACTATGACTGAAAGCAATCTTGGAAGACCGATTCCATAGCAACCCATAATTATTGGATGAGAAGAACCTGATTTATCTGTGAAATTGGCTTTCATGGCCTCACTGTATTTTGTTCCTAAAGCAAAAATATGACCAACCTCAATTGCTTTTTGGATTTTTAAGATTGATCTACACTCAGGACATTTTTTAACTTTTCCTGCTTTTTCAAGATTAGAGCCAAAATTACATTTTGGACAAATCACAATTTTATCTTCTCCATCCTTAGAAACAACCATAAATTCGTGGGAAGACTTGCCTCCAATAGTTCCTGGATCAGCCTCAACACAAATTGATTTTAAACCACACCTCTTAAATATTCTAAAATATGCTTTTTTAACTTTTTCATAAAAGCTTTTAAGATCTTTTTCTGAGGAATGAAAACTATAAAGATCTTTCATCATAAATTCTCTAGTCCTTAAAAGCCCGCCAGTAGGCCTCATTTCATTGCGAAATTTGTTTTGAATTTGAAAAAGAGAAAAAGGCAAATCTTTATAAGACTTCACTCTTTTTCTTATTAAATCAGTAATTATTTCCTCATGAGTAGGGCCTAAACCAAACATTTTTTTATGACGATCTTTTACTTTAAACAAAGGAGGGTCAATCTCAGTCCACCTTTTAGTTTCAACCCATAATCTTTGAGGGATTAAAGAACACATGAATATTTCTTCCCCTCCCACACCTTGCATTTCTTCTCGGATAATGTTTTCAATCTTCTTATAAACTCTCCAACCTAAGGGCAAAAAATTATAAATACCAGAAGAAACCTGAGAGATAAAATCAGCTTTTATTAAAAATTTATGAGAAATAGCTTGAATCTCTTTGGACGCTTGTTTTTTAGTTCTAGAAAAAAGTTTAGATTGTTTCATGGCTAAAATATATTGATTATATCTTTAATGCTTACAAAAAATATCATAATTATCAATAAAATAAAGAAGAGAGCATTAATTTTCTCCTCTACCTTGATATTGATTGGAGAACCTTTAATTTTTTCAATACCTAAAAATAATAGTTTTCCACCATCCAAGGCTGGAATTGGCAAAAGATTAAAAACTGCCAAATGAATAGCAATAATAGCTATAAACTGAAGATAATAAATGGGCCCTGCTTCAATTGCTTCATCCATCAAAGAGCCAACTCCTATTGGGCCGACTAATTTTACCCCAGGTGGTAATCCCTTTCCCTGAAATAAATTTCCGAAAATACCACCTAAACTGTTCACAATTTGAGAAGTTAAATCAATGCAAGCTTTAATTCCTTTTAAGGGAGCTAAATAAAATGGGTATGCCCTGGTAATTGTTCTGACTAAACCAACGCCCATTGCGCCCTCTCCTTCTGGAATCTCAATTCTAGGAATAATATCAAGTTCAAAGCTTTCTTTCCCCCTTTCAATTGTTAAACTAATCTCCTCCCCCTTATAATTTTCTACAAATTCCTGTATCTCTTTTACTTTATTAATTTTGACACTTAAGCTTTGATATTTGACATTTCTTATGATGTCCCATATTTTTATTCCAGCAACTTCAGCCGGAGAACCATTAACCAGAGAAATAACCTGAATCCGAGCATCTTCAGCTTCAACTGTGTCTGAAATAGCTGTTGGTGCTCCTATGGCGAAAATAATGCTTAACAAAATAATTCCCACAATCCAGAAAGACAATACTCCCCCCAAGGTAATTAATGCTCTTTGTTCAATGGATTTTCTCTGAAAACTATTTGAATCTTCTAATCCTTCTTTCTCTCCATATATCTTAACAAAAGCTCCAAAAGGCAAAAGATTTAATGAATAAAGTGTCTGTCCCATCTTTTTTCCAAAAATCCTAGGAGGATAACCTATGCCAAATTCCTCAACCGGAACGCCAAATTTCTTGGCAATGATAAAGTGCCCAAACTCATGAATTATAACTAAAGCAATTAAAGTAAAGACTATAATTAGGATAGAAATCATATTGATATTTCTTTCTTTTTATTCTCAGTTAGTTTCTCAATTTTTTCATTATAATCATCAATTAATTCCTGCAACTTATCTTTAGCTCGAAACTTATCATCCTCTCTAATCTTTCCTTCTTGGGTTAATGTTTGAACCTCTTCCCACACCCCACCTCTCCATTTTCTTACTGTTTGCCTTGCCTCTTCTTTTTTTTGAGAAATTAATCTTAATAAATTTTCTCTATATTCACCACTCAATGGAGGCAGGGAAATCCGAATTAATTCACCATCTATAATTGGATTTATGCCAGAAGATGATCTAATGATAGCTTTTTCAATATATTCAAGATAAGATTTGTCCCATGGCTGAATCACAATTTCTCTGGCCTTAGGAATTGAAATAGAAGCTAATTGTTTTAATGTAAATTTCTGATTAAAACACTCCACTTCAATATCTTCTACCAAAGAAGCAGAAGCTCGATTAGCTCTGATTTTAGCTAATTCCTTTTCCAAAAAATTAAGGGTCTTGTCAAGCTCGGGTTTAATTTTATCAATAATTTCTTGATACATATTTAAATATTAATCAACAGCGTCTCTAATGCTAACTTAGTATTAATATTGGTGGTTGAAATTAAGAAATTTATTCTTTGTAAAAGATTAAGATTGTTTTTTGTTTTATCAATATATTGTAAGTTATTTTCTGATTTAATTTGTTCCATTAAAGAGTTTCTTAAAAAATTAAGCCAAATCTCCAAAGTCTCTTTTAAATTATCTTGTTGAGATAATTCTTTTGCCAATTGAAATCGTTGGACCAAAGAGGAATTTAGAATTGTTTTAAGTTCTTTTACAATCTTTCTTTGTTTTTCCAATTTTTCTGGATTTAGAACAAATTCAATAGCTTGTCCTGGTCTTCCTCGACTAAACTCAGCAATTTCTTCAATTTCCTTCTGAGAAAATTCTTGTTTCTTTAAATATTTTTTAATTTTAGCTTCTTCAATTGGATAAAACTTTATCACTTCACACCTTGAACGAACCGTGGGAAATAAAAACTCAGGTTTTTGAGTAATTAAAATCAAGATTGAATCTCCTTTTGGCTCTTCCAGGGTTTTTAATAAAGCGTGCTGAGCATCAATTCCCATTAAATGAGCTTTATCTATAATGGCTATTTTGGGAGATATAAAAGAAGATTTTAAAGATAGCTTCCAGATTAAATCTCTTATCTGAGAAATTTGAATGGTTTTATTTGTGGGTTCAATTAAAATAAAACCAGGGTTTTGTTTTTGAAAAGGCTGACCAGTAATCAAACGAACCCACTCAAAAGCAATTGTTTTTTTACCTAATTTATCTTGACCAGAAAACAAATAAGCATGAGACAATTTATCTAATTTCGCACTTTGCCTAAGAAATTCTATTTGCTTTTCATGACCAATTATCTTCATTATTTTTTAGACATTATGCTTTTCTTATATAAATCCAAGTTTTCTAAAATCACCCCCGTTCCTTTAGCTACACAAGACAAAGCCTCTTCAGCCAGAATACATGGAACGCCAGTAGACTGAGCAATAAGTTCAGGAAGATTTCTTAATAAAGAGCCCCCTCCAGTAAGAACCATACCTTTATCCATTATATCAGCAGACAACTCAGGAGGAGTTTCTCTTAAAACTGATTTGATTACCTGGATAATTTCTTCTAAAGTATCTGAAATTGCTTCACAAATCTCGTTAGAAGAAATACGAACTGTGCGAGGCAGACCTAAAATAAGGTCTCTTCCCTTGATTTCCATTTGCCTTGCCTCTTTTTCGGGAATAGCTGAACCAATTTCTATTTTAATTATTTCAGCTGTCCGCTCCCCTATTGCTAAATTATGCTTTCTTTTAATATAATCAGAAATTGCCATATCTATTCTATCTCCAGCCACCCTTACGGAGCGACAAGCTACTATTCCACCCAAAGAAATTACAGCAACTTCAGCTGTTCCGCCGCCAATATCAACAACCATATTTCCTGAACAAGAATTAATTGGAACATCAGCTCCAATGGCAGCTAAAATTGGCTCTTTAGCCAAATAAACTGCTTTGGCTCCAGCTGCGATTCCAGCCTCAACTACTGCTCTTTTCTCAGTAGAAGTAGAACAAGCTGGAACACCAATTAATAACTCAGGTCTAATTATCCGAAAAACACCTGAAACTTTATCTATAAAATATCTCAACATTGCCTGGGTTACCCTATAATCTGCAATTACTCCATCTTTTAATGGTCTATAAACCCTAATTGTATCTGGAGTTCTTCCCAGCATATCCTTAGCCCCTTGTCCTACTGCCAAAATTTTATTATCTTGTAAATCAACTGCAACCACTGATGGTTCTTTCAAAACCACTCCTTTTCCAGGCAGAAAAACTAAAGAATTACAGGTTCCAAGATCAATTCCAATTTTTGTAATAAACATATATTTTTAGCTTTGAACTTGTTTAATTTTAACTAAAATTGTAAACTTTATCAAGTATATAATTTAAATATTATGAATAAAAACTTTAGGGCAATCCTATTCTTTATCTGCTTTATTTTATTCTTAATTGTTGCTCCCATAATAATCCTTTCTTCGCAAGGATATCGTATAGATTTAAATCCTTCAGAAGGCAGAATAAAAATTACTCAAACAGGAGGTTTGTTTTTAAGAATTTTACCAAGACAAGCAGAGATTTTTTTAGATTCAAAACTTAAAGAAACAACTGATTTTTTCTTTAATTCTGCTTTAATTGAAAATCTGATACCTAAAAAATATCAAGTTTTAGTTAAAAAACAGGGTTATCATTCTTGGCAAAAAGAACTAGAAATAAAAGAAAAAGAGGTTACAGCGATTGATAATATTTTTCTCTTTCCTCAAAATCCCGAATTCAAAGCCTTGACCAAAGAAGAAACAAATCAGTTCTTGACTTTGTTCAATAATAACCAAGAGCTTACTTTGGATGAATTATTGCTTGATCAAGACACTTATCAAATCTTAGAACAGATGAATGGCTTCAAGCTTTCTCCTGATTCTAAAAAATTAGTTTACTTTTCAGACTATGAAATCTGGATTCTTTTCTTAAAAGAAAAACAAAACCAGCCCTCTAAAAAAGCTGGTGAAAAGCTTTTCTTAATGCGATTATCAGAAAAAATTAAACATGTTCTTTGGCTTAATTCTTATTATTTAGTGTTTAGTACTGAAAATAAAATTAAAATAAGTGAGATTGATGAGCGCGACAGAATAAATATGATTGATTTGGTTGAATATGAAAATCCAGAAATATTTTTCAACCAAAAAGATAAAAAATTATATGTTCTTAGCAATGAAATCTGGTATCAATCTAAAGCTTTACTTCCTTAAAGAAATAACTTTTCCGTATCTTTTATTGTGAGCTACAATTTTTTTCTGAAAATCTTTCCACCCGATCTCTCCCTCACCAGTCATTCTGCAAACTTCTTTAAAAGCACAATATTTACACTGCCAATTTTTAGGCCAATCAATTAATCTTTCCGGAATAATATTGGCCTCAATTTTAGTTTTAAGATTTTTTAATTTAGCCAAAAGCTTCTTAACTCTTTTGGGTTCATAATCTAATTGAAACTCTTTTAATTCCTGATTATCTTTACTGACATAAATCAATATTCCTTTCTTAGGATCCAAAAAATGCATATACAGCTGAAGTTGATTAATATGTTCTTCTTTAGGCTCTTCTAATCCTCTAAAAATCATACTGTTCATACTTTTAATATCAACAATATACAAATCTTTACCATCACTAATAATTACATCAGCTCTACCTGAAATTAATTCTTGAGGAGGAATCTTTACTTCAGAAGCAACAACATGAATATCTCTCATACTCAATAAAGGCCTCATAATCAATTGATGAATATAGTTCCCGTGTTCAAACAACCTTAAAATTCTTGCTTCTAATTCTTTTTTAGGAACATTTTTAAATTTAAAGAATATTGCCCTAGAACACTTGCCAGCATCACTAATATAAAAGTGATGCTGTTCTCTGTCTTTATGCTGGTCTAAGTAATATTGGTCGATGCGTTCTCTTAACATGTTAATTAATCATAACCTTGAACTTTAAATTCATCAAGCTCTAACGTATCAAAAAATCGCCACCGAGGCGATTTTTTAAACTTATTTCCTTTTTCAAATTAATAATATATATTATTCGCTTAAAAAAAGAAGGAAATAAGCTTTTCTTGTGATTTGGTGTTTGAGAGGATTTTGTCGCGAGCTCAAAGTAGTTTTTCAACTTCTTCTATCTCGTTTATTGCTTCTTGAGCGCGCTCTTTAACTACTTGTAGAGCATCTCTTATGCTTGACAGAAGAAGATTGAAACGAGGATCTAGAGCGTTCTTGGCAAAATCTTTTAAGAGTTGCGTAGTAAAGCTTTCACCCCATTCTTCATACAAGGTATCTACAACGTCTCCACAACACTCTAGAACAACCTGTAGCCCAAGAACCTCAATGGTTGTATAATCTCCATCTCTCGCTGGCAATCCTGTACCACACCATTCACAGATAGTTGGTCCGAGCGTTCCTGTGTTCATGTTATTCCACAAATAATCGCTTGCTCCAACTGGCTTCTCGGAAATTGGACTCATCTTTCTTGTCACTTCCACTTATAGCTTAATAAATTAATCTAAAATGTCAAGCCCGATGTCTAACCGGGTGCGACCCGGTCAAAGTAAAAGAGAAACTAAGTTCCTCTTGAAATAAACAACGCCTACTTACTCAATAAATATATTGCTATTAAGGACAGAATAATTCCAATTAATTTTGTTAGAGTAATGCTTTCATGAAGAAAGATAATTGCCAGGGTCACTGTTAGGGCAGGATAAAGAGCAGCAAGAGGAATAATGGTTGAAATCTCCGCACGACCTAATAGAAAATATAAACCCACACCACCAAAAGAACCAATTAATCCGGCTAAAGCTGCTAGACCAATTCCCACTTTATCTCCCTGGACGAGATTCTTGAATTTAAAAACTATTAAACTATATAAGAGGATCATAGGCACATATCCAAGCATGTCCCAAAAAACACCTTGGGGCCCTATTTTATTTGCCGCTAATTTTGCCAGAAAAGAGGCTATTCCCCAAGAAAGGAATATACCAATAACAATTAAAAAATTTGTTAATTCCATAATTCTATTCCTAAAAAGTATTAACGCTTTTGCCACTGAGGAGCACGACGGGCTCGTTTTAATCCAAACTTTTTCCTTTCTCTCATTCTTGGATCACGAGTCAAATATCCTGCTTTTTTCAATTCTTGCCTAAAATCAGATTTATACTTCACCAATGCCCTTGTTATACCATGCCTTAAAGCCTCTGCCTGACCATTAAAACCTCCGCCTTTTAAAACCACTGTAATCCTAAACTTACCCAAACAATCCATTTTAACAAGCGGTGATTTAACGACTTCCTGAAGTTTTCGCATAGGAAAATATACATCAAAAGGTTTGTTATTAACTAAAATCACTTTTTCTCCACGAGTAAAAATCCTTACCCTGGCCACAGCTGTTTTTCTTCTTCCAACTGCTTCAAAATATTTTCCTGAACCTGCTTTAATTTCTTTCTTTTCAATCTTTTTCTTAGAAACAGATTTCTTTAGCTTTTTAGCCTCAGGTTTTTTAATTACTTTTTTCTTTCTTACTGTTTTTTTAGTTTTCTTTTCTGTTTTTTCTTTTATCATATTATTCAAACTTCAATCTTTTAATTTGAATTGGTCTTAATTTATTTTTAGGCAACATTCCATAAACTGCTATTTTTAAAACATTTCCAGGATCTTTTTTAAATAACACTTTTAAGGGTATTTCTTTACCACTGCCAAGATATCCTGAATGACGGAAATATGTTTTCTGATCCATTTTCTTGCCAGTTACCTTTATCTTGGAAGCATTTTTAACAATCACAATATCGCCCATTTCTTTATGAGGCATAAAATCCGGCTTATGCTTACCGCGCAATAAAACTGCAATCTCGGTTGCCAATCTACCCAAGATTCTATCTGAAGCATCAATTGTATGTGTTTCTCTTTGCATAAAATTATTCTACCAATTCTATTATTGCCATTTTTGCTCCGTCAGATTTTCTGGGTCCTAATTTAATTATTCTTGTGTATCCTCCTTTCCTGTCTTTATACTGGGGAGCAATTTCATCAATCATTTTTTTAACTATATCTTTAGAAAAAAACTTTAAAAGAAATCTTCTTGAAGCAAGGTCTCCTTTCTTAGCTTTAGTAATTAATTTTTCAGTAAAACCAGAAACCTCTTTTGCCTTTGCTTGAGTTGTTTTAATTTTTTTATGCAATAAGAGAGAGCGAGATATACTTTTCAAAAGAGCTTTTCTCTGATCTCTTTCTCGATTAAGTTTTCTTCCTTTTTTTCTTTTTTTCATCTTTTTTGACAGAAGTTTTTTTGGTTTTTACTGTCTTTTTCTTTTTAACTACCTTTTTCTTTTTAACTACCTTCTTGTCCATTTCTTTCTTTTCAACTTCTTTCTTAAAAGTATTGGCGATTAAAGAAAAATGTTTTACTAAAATCTCTGAAGTCTGGCTAAAAGCATCTTCTGGTGGCAGAGTTCCGTCAGTCTCAATTTCCAAAAATAGTCTATCAAAATCAGTTCTCTTGCCTACCCTCATATTCTCAACCCTAAAGCTTACTTTGCGAACTGGTGTAAAAATAGCATCTAAGACTATTGCTCCTATTTCTAATTTTTCCTGCTTGCTTACTCCACGAGGCAAATAACCTACCCCTTTTTCTATCTTAATTTCCATTTCTAATCCAGCTGATTTTTGAGTTAAGGTAGCTATGGGACAATCTTTATTAATTAATTCTACTTGACTGGGAAACTTAAAATCAGAACCTTTTACCTTTTTTTCGCCCTTGATTTTCAGGTTTGCTTTTTGAGACTCATCACCATGAAGATTAAACCTCATCTGCTTAAGATTCTGCATTATTAAAATTACATCTTCTAAAACTCCAGGTATAGTTGAAAATTCATGAGCCACACCCTTAATTTTTACCTGTGTTACAGCTGCTCCAGAAAGAGAAGAAAGAAGAACTCTTCTCAAACTGTTTCCAATAGTAACTCCATAGCCCGGATATAAAGCTTCTATTTCAAACCGGGCCCAATTACCTTTTTTTTCAACAATTTTTGGTTTTTTTGGATAAGAAATCATATATTTATCTTGAATAAAATTCAAATATAGCTGACACCTCGACTGGTGGTGCCGCTTCTTCAAACGTTGGTAAAGACTTTATTGTTCCTTCTAATTGACTAATGTTCAAAGATATCCAACTTGGAGTTGAACGCCCTTTAAGAGCAGAAACAAGGTCTTTAAAAATACCTTTTTTAAGAGAGGATGGTCGAATTTTGATTTTATCTCCTTTTTTGACTGAAAAAGCAGAAATATTAACAACTTTATCATTAACTAAAAAATGACGATGAGAAATAAATTGTCTTGCCTGACTTCGAGAATCAGCAAAACCTAATTTAAAAACAACATTGTCTAAACGTCTCTCTAAAATCTGGATTAAACGTGCTCCGGCATCTTCCGCCCCACCCTTTTTTGCCAAGATCTTTTTTACATAGTTGCGAAATTGTCTCTCTTTTAAATTATACCAATTTTTTAATTTCTGTTTTTCTCTTAATTCCTTGCCGTATTCAGAAAGAGGACGAGATCTTCTTTTTCTTTTTTGGCCTGGCGGATAAGGTTTTCTCACCATTGGACATTTTTGCGACAAACATCTTTCACCCTTTAAAAAAAGCTTTTCTCCTAATCTACGGCAAATTTTACATTTATCATCTTTCATTTAATGTTTTATATAAAGCTAATAAACTGTTTTACACTCTACGGGGCTTGGGACGTCGACAACCATTATGAGGAACAGGAGTTACATCAGTCATTGAAATAATCTCAAAGCTATGATTAGCAATTGAACGAATAGCTGATTCTCTACCAGTCCCAATTCCCTTGATAATAAGAGCTATTTTTTTAATATTCATTTTTTCAGCAGCCGTACACATTGCTTCGGCTGCTTTTGATGCAGCAAAAGGAGTGCCCTTTTTAGTATTCTTAAAACCAATACTGCCTGCTGTCACCCAATGCAAAACATTTCCTTTAAGGTCAGTTAAGGTAAGAATGGTATTGTTATATGAAGAATAAATATAGAGCCTAGCCTCTTTGGTTTTCTGAGAAGTTTTTTTAACCTCTTTTCTAAGCTTTGCTTCTATTGTTTCTCTTTCTTTTAACAACTCTTTTTCTGTTTGAACTGCAATACGTTTTTTTCCCATAGTTTTATTACTTAGGAGCTGGAGGAGGTTTTTTTCCGCTACCCACGGTTTTTCTAACATTGCCTCGAACAGTTCTTGAATTAGTTCTAGTTTTCTGACCCCTTACTGGCAAGCCACTAGTATGACGTATTCCTCTGTAACTTCCAACATCTTTCAATCTTTTAATATTGGTCATAATAGTTCTTTTTAATATCCCTTCAATCTTGTATTTTTTTTCAAGAATATCCTTTAGTTTATTAATTTCATCTGGTTTCAAATCAGAAGCTCGACGTGAATAATCAATTTTAGCTTCAGTCAAAATATCCTCACTCAAAGATCGACCTATTCCAAATACATAAGTCAAAGCAACTACTATTCGTTTGTTATCGGGGATATTAATCCCAGCAATTCTTGGCATGCTTTAATAATTTTCAACTATCCTTGTCTTTGTTTATGCTTTGGATTTTCACAAATTACATAAACTCGTCCCTTTCTGCGGACGATTTTACAATTTTTACAAATTTTTTTAACAGATGGTCTTACTTTCATATTCTTTTATCCTTGCCCCTATAAACTATTCTTCCTCTTTCTTGATCATAAGAGCTCATTTCTACTGTAACTCTATCTCCAGGCAAAACCTTAATTCGGTAAATTCTCAATTTACCAGCCAGATGAGCTAAAATTTCTTTTCCATCGTCCAATCTCACCCGAAAAAGAGTATTGGGTAATGAGTCTAAAACTGTTCCTTGTTTCCTTGAAATATTTCTTTTCATTCAAATAAAATCTAACAGATATTTTCTATTTAGTCAAGATTTAACTCAAGTTTAATTTTTTCATCATTTTGAGGAACATTTTTAACCCAAAAAGGCCAAAACTGAACTGAAGAAGTTTCAATTTGAGGATAATTTTTTAAATAAAATTCGGTTGCATCAAGAGATTTTCCTTTCAGATCTTGTTTTAAATTGATTTCATTAATATCAGAATAAATTTTGGCTGTAGCCTTCAAATCAAATTTAATCTTACCAGAATCAAAGTCTATATCTATTAAATCATAATTTAAATCTAAGCTTTCTTGATAAATCTTTTTATCAGTCGAAATCTGAGATGAAATAAAATCAATAATAAAATCCTTTACATCTTCGTCCCTAAAAACTAATGCTGAGGATTCTGCTTTTATTCGAAAAGTAAATTTATCTGCTTCTTCTCCAACTGCAACTGAAGAAAAAATCACAGGAGTCTTTGTCTCTGTTGCTTGTTCTAATAAAATATATTCAGATGAAATTTTTTCGTTCAGTTCAATCAAACACTCATCTATTACTCTTTTCTCTAAACTCTTTTCTGCTTCATCCAAATCTTTTTGGCTAACCTGAGAAACTTCTCTTTTAAATCCTCCAAACATTGATTGGAAAGATTTTCCATAAAAAAATGTGTAGCGAGCAGTGCCAGCAAGTCCAGGAATAGAAAAAGTAGACGGTCCAATATTAAAGTCTTCTCCTGGCTGGTCTGCTATTATTTGAACATCTAAAAACCCTGGCACCAATTCTCCTTTTTCATAATGGCCGCCGGGAACCGTTATCCTTTTTGTTGTTCTAAATAATTTTCCCTCAGTAGACATAAATCGAGTATTAACTACTAATGTTTGAGAAGAGGTTGAATAAGTATTATAAACACGAATTACACCTGATGCTTTGCTTTCTTTAAGCGCTGTATCGGTTGCTTGAAACTCTTCAAAAATTATCTTTTCAACTGTATGAAATTTTCCTGGAATAGCTAAAGAAGAATAATCAATATTGTTTAAATTTTTATCAATTATTAGATCTGTTTCAAAACTTAAAATCTCTGATTCTGGAGAGATTACTATTGTTGCTTTAGGAAAATAAAAATAACAAAAAGCCCCAATTAAGATTAAAATAAAACACAAAACTATTCGTCTTGCGTTCAAAGAAGAAGAATCAACCTCGAGTAAAAACGATTCAATTTCTTGTTTTTTTTCTGAATCTTCTTCCTCTATAACTTCTATTTTTTCTATCTTGTCTGGTGGTAGAATATCAAATATTTTCTTTACCATTTTTTAAGTATATCACACAAATTTATTTACTCTAAAACAGCTCTAATTCTTCTAATGCCAGCTCCTGAGGATTCTTCTTTAATAATCCTAAAAACCCCTAATTCTGATGTTCTTTTAATGTGTGGTCCGCCACAGATTTCTTTAGAAAAACCGCCAATTGAGTAAACATTAACCTTATTAGGATATTTATTTTTGAAAAAAGCTAAAGCTCCAGATTTTATTGCCTTCTCATAACTCACTTCCTCTTTCTTGATTTTTAAATCTTGTTTAATTTTCTGATTAACCAAAGTTTCAACTTTCTTTATTTCGGTTTCAGTCATTTTTTTAGAGTGAGAAAAATCAAATCTCAATCTCTCAGCAGTAATGTCAGAACCCATTTGCTTAACCCCTTCTCCTAAAATCTGTCTTAATGCCTGATGAAGTAAATGAGTAGCTGTATGAAGCTTGATTGATTCATCTCCAGCTTGTTTTCCAATTCCTCCAAACTTTTTTTCTATTCCTGCCCGAGAAATCTGTTGATGTTTCTTAAAAGCACTCTCAAAACCTTGTTTATCTACTTTAAGATCTTTTTGCTCAGCTAATTCAATTGTCAATTCCAAAGGAAAACCATAAGTATCATAAAGATGAAAAGCATCAATTCCTGAAATATTACCTTTTAATGAAATTTTTTCAAATTGTTTTAATCCTTTGACCAGAGCTTTCTCAAACCTTTCTCCTTCATTCTGAATAACAGTCATAATTTCTGCTTCCTTTGATTTAATTTCAGGATAAATGTCTTGATAGATTTCAACAACCTTAGGAACTAAACCAATTAAAAAATTATTAGACAATCCAAGTATTTTTTCTAAACCAATTATTCTTCTTATTAAACGACGCAGAATATATCCCCTATCTTTGTTAGAGGGCAAAATGCCTTCTGAAATTAAAAAGGTGCAAGCTTTAATATGGTCAGAAATAATTCTCTTAGCTCTTTCGTTCTTTCCTGAAATCTCTCTCATTATTGGTTCAAACAAATCTGTTTCAAAAATGGATGGTTTATTTTGAATTACTTTAGCCAATCTTTCCAAACCAAGGCCTGTATCTACTCCTTTTTGCTCTAAAGGACTTAATTTGCCATGCTTATCTCTAAAATATTCATTAAACACCAGATTCCAAATTTCAAGCTCTTTATAATAAATCTCTACTGTTGGTCCGCAAGGACCTTCTAAACCAGTGGGTCCCCAAAAATTCTCCTTTCTACACATTTTTTTAATCTTGCTTTCTGGAACTCCTAATTTTTTCAAAATTGAAAATGATTCTTTATCAAAAGGAGTGTCTTTATCTCCTTTAAAAACAGTAAAATAACATTCCTGTTTATTCAACTTCAATTCTTCAAACAAAAAAGAAAAAGCTAATTTAATCGCCCCTTCTTTGAAATAATCACCAAAGCTAAAATTGCCCAGCATTTCAAAAAATATCAAATGAGTCTTGTCTCCAATTCTGTCAATATCAGAGGTTCTAAAACTTTGCTGACAAGAAACAACTTTATTGCCATAAGGAGAGGGTTCTCCTAAAAAGTATCGCTTAAACTGCTGCATTCCAGCCGTAGTCAAAAGAACGCTCGGATCATCAGGAATAAGCGAAGAAGAGGCCACGATCTTGTGTCCATTTTTCTCAAAAAACTTTAAAAAACTCTCTCTTAGTTTATTTGAGTTCATAAATAGATATTATCAAAAAAACACGATATTTGAAAATTATTTTATTACCCCTCCTCCCAAAACCTCATTTTCTTTATAAAAAACAACTGACTGTCCAGGAGTTATTGCCCTTTGGGTTTTTAGAAATCTAACTCTAATATTTCTTCCATACTTATCAACAATAGCCCTACCACCTTTATGACCATACCTGATTTTAGCTAAAACTTTGATTGGGAAATTAGGTTCTTCACCTGAAATCCAATTTGCTTTCTGAACTATTAATTCTTTCTGATACAAATCTTTTTCGTTTTGGCTAACTATTAAAGCATTCCTTTTAAAGTCTATTTTTAATACATAATAAGGTTTGGGTCCTGGTATTCGTATATTTTTTCTCTGACCAATTGTATATAGACTTAATCCAAAATGCTGACCAATCTTGTTTCCATCAACATCTAAAATAGGACCTGGTTTTAAAGACAAATGTTTTTTAATAAATTGTCCAAAACTATTTTCAATAAAACAAATGTCCTCAGATTCTGACTTAATTAATTTAGCAATACCAAATTTTTTAGCCAATTTCCTTGTTTCTGTTTTAGTATAATTCCCCACTGGAAACAACAATCTCTTAAGCTTTCTCTGGTTCATAGTCCAAAGAAAATAACTCTGATCTTTTAATTTATCTTTTGATTTTAATAACTTATAATTTGTTTCTTGTTTCTTGTTTCTTGTTTCTTGTTTTCTCGCATAGTGTCCTGTTGCTAAATAGTCTGATTTAAGCTCTAAGGCTTTATCTAGAAATAAGCCAAACTTAATCTGCTGATTACATCTGATGCAAGGGTTGGGAGTTCTGCCTTTCTTATATTCTTTTAAAAAATAATCTATAATTTTCTTTTGAAATTCTTTATGAAAATCAAAAACCAAAAAAGGAATATGTAAATATTTAGCTATTGTCCGGGCTTCTTTTTCCGCTTTCCTAAACTTTTTAGATTTAACAAGTCGCATAAAAACCCCTGTTATATCAAAATCCTGCTCTTTTAATAGAGCAGCTGATGTTGAGCTATCTACTCCTCCACTCATTCCTACAATTACTTTTTTTTGCCTCTTCATATTTCAGGCATATCTATCAGCCACCGTTGAAGCCACATATGCTTCTGGTTTAATTTTGGGTTCAAAGCCATTGCCTCTGATTAAGCCTGTTACTTCTTTTATCATATCTCTGGTAGCTCCATTTTCCCCAATATCAGCATGAATGTAACGAAACTCATAATTGAGCAAATCAGAAACTTTATTAGATTGTTTATTTAAATTCTCTCTCAAACATAAAGCTAATTCACAAGATAATAATACTTCTTCTAAAATTCTTTGATGAAGATTATGAAATTTCTTATCAGAATATTTTATTTTTTTCAGAAAAAACCTACCTCCTTCTCCTTTTCTCAATATAACTATAACCAAGGGAAAAGAGGGTTCTAATCCAGAAGAAGAATCACAACCAACAATAATATCATAAAACTTGTCTGATTTCTCAGACATATAATTGAAAAGTTCATTTACTACTCCTTCTAACGTTAAATCTCCCCTAGTTGGATTATAAAAATGACCTTGTAAAACTTTATTATTCATACTTGACTCACTTTTTTAATTATTTTAACAAATTCTTTAGGGTTTAAAGAGGCTCCACCTATTAAAAGTCCTTGGAATTGGGCCTTTTTAATAAAATCTTTGGCATTTTTAGAGTTAACACTACCACCGTACAAAATAGCAGCTTGTTCCCCTAAGATTTTCCTAATAGAAAAATTCATTTTCTTGGCTTTGTTGATACTGCAAGCTTTTCCTGTTCCAATTGCAAAAATTGGCTCATAAGCAATTACAATCTTTTTTATCTCTTTTTTTGAAATTCCCTTAAGACCTCTTTTAACCTGATTAATACTATCAATACATAAGATTGGTTTCAAGTTATTTGCTAAAGCAGCCTTAAGTTTTTTATTCACCATAGCACATGTTTCCTTGAAATATCTTCTTCTTTCTGAATGTCCAATAATAACATACTTACACCCAATATCTTTTAACATAAAAGGAGAAATTTCTCCAGTAAAAGCACCTCTGCCAGCTGGCAGATTCTTCCAGAAACAATTTTGAGCTCCCAATGTCAAACCAAACAATTTAGATAAATAAACAAAGGGGGGACAAACAACCACTTCAACCTCTTTAACAACTCCTATTCCTTTCTTGACTACACTAAAAAGCTTCTTAGCCTTAACCAAGTTATTGGGATTACATTTCCAATTTGCTACGATTAAATGTTTCATAATTTCTACGAATTACGAATTACTACTAATGTACGAATAAAAAAATAGAATTTAGTGCTACTTTTTCTATTAGGGACATCCAAATGCTTTGCATATATCATCTCCTCTGCTTACTGGTAAGCCGTTCCAGCTTTCAAAGCTCCCATTAGCACCAGCAGAACATATCTTTGAACCATATGGATCGCCAGGACATCCTTCCTCAATTGGGCCATCTAGAGCATAGCAATTACCCCAAGGATCTTTAGGAACTTCTGAAAGCCAGGGACCCATCCAATTAGCATAGTAGTTGCCAGGATTATCAACAAAACCAACAACAGTTCCAGAACCCCAATATGTGCAGCCTGTACCTATATCAGTATTGAGGGGAGTAGGAGAAGTACCATTTGATTCTTGATAATTTATTAAAATAATTTGATGTGATTGTCTAACCATTTCTTGGGCCTTTGCAATTTTTGTCTTCTCTCTTGCGCTTTTCATGCTCACCAAAACAATACTGGAAATTAAGCCAATAACAGCAATAACTACCAAGAGTTCAATTAGGGTAAAAGATTTTTGTTTTGACATAAGGATTACTGTTTTCTCAAATATTGAGCTGCTTTTTCTGGTTCAATAATTGAAATCTCCATTCTAGTACCGATTTCAAACCCAGCCCAAGTACTTGTCTTGGGCACAATTGTCCAATGCCAATGATAATAATCATAATTCTTTCCATCACAAGGAGCAGTATGTAGGTAAAAATTATAAGCAGGATCATTAAGGGCTTTATAGAGTCTTTTCAAAGCTTGTCTAAAAGCTTCAGCCAAATACCATTTTTGTTTCTCAGTAATTCTCTCAAAATAAGGTAAATGTTTTTTCGGTGAAATAATAACTTGAAAAGCTGATTTAGAGGCAAAAGGACAAATCACCAAAAAATCTTTATTCTCAAAAACAATCCTTTCTTTTGTTTTTCTTTCCCATTTACTCATTTCACAATAAACGCATTTCTTGTGTTTTTTATAATATTTTCCTGAATTTATAAGTGCTCTTCTTAAATCAGTATCAATAAGTGGTGTAGTAATAATTTGAGAATGAGGATGTGGTTGGGAAGCGCCAGCTTCAACTCCATGATTGTGAAAAATAGAAACATAATTAACAAACCTTTTTTTCATTAAACACAAATATCTGCTTTGATAAGCATCAAAAACTTCTTTTACCTCCTTTGTTGTAAGATGAGCTAATGTTTTCTTATGGTCACGAGTTACTAGTATCTCGTGAAAACCAACTGCATTTATTCTTTGATAAAGGTTTCCCTCTATTCTTTGTTCTAAAGATTCTGAAGGGAAAAAAGCTGGATACAAATTAGGAATGACAATTGTGGTCCAATTTTTAGGAATCTTATCTTTTATTTCAAGCTTCTTGCCATTGAAATAAATAAGAACAGGTCTTTTTTGGGTTTCTATCTTACAAAAAGGACAATCTTTTTTAGAAAGTTTCTTGACTATTCTTTTCTTTTTAAAAGCATTTGGCTTTTTTGCCCTGCCAGTAGCAATTACAACCCAGTCTCCACTAATTAAATCAAGTCGCAACTCAGAAGGAAACTTAGGTTTTTTTATTCTTTTAGTCATACACTCTTTTTAATAAATTCAATCTGATTTTAATTAAATCCAGACCCATTTTAACCATTGATTTAAATTTTACCTTGCTTTCCAAATCATTTTTCCAATAAATTGGTATTTCTTTAATTTTATAACCTACTCTTTTGCAAAGAACCAATATTTCAGGATCAAAAGCAAATCTATCAATTTTGCATTTTGGAAAAACCTTTTCTACAACTTCATCTTTAAATCCCTTAAACCCACATTGAGTATCTTGAATTCCCCAAAGACCAACCAAAATCTTCCTTAATAATTTAAAGCTTTCGCCAGTAACCACCTTTCTTATCCAGGGCTGAGGCGGATCTAAAACAGCTCCCTTAACATTTCTAGAACCAATAACAATATCAAAACCAGCTTCAAACTCAGGAAACATTTTTTCAACTTGATCAATTGAGGTAGAATTATCAGCATCAGTAAATACCCTGTATTTTCCTTTAGCTTCTAACATTCCAAATCTAACTGCATAACCTTTTCCCCTGTTCTTTTGATAACCAGTTGGCTTCAGGTTCTTAATTTCAGAAACTAAAGATTGAGCAACCTCAGATGTTTTATCCGGAGAACCATCATCAACTACCAATATCTCATAATTATAATCCTGCTTACTGAGATATTTATTAATCTCTTTTAAGGTTTTAGGCAAACGTCTCTCTTCTTTATAAGCAGGAATAATGACTGACAAATAAATTTCTTTTGACATATTAGGATATTTTAACACATTTCTGTCAGCACTTTAACCCCATGTTTAGTAACAACAATGGTGTGCTCAAAATGAGCTGATAAAGAGCCATCAGTAGTTTCATAACCAAAACCATCTTTGGTTTTTTTTATTTTCCAATCCCCCATGGTTACCATTGGTTCTAAACAAAAAACCATGCCCTGTTTAATTTTAAAACCAGTATGTCGTTTTCCATAATTGAGAATTTTAGGCTCTTCATGCAATTCTTTACCAATTCCATGACCGCAAAGATCTCTAACCACATTAAAACCTTGGGATTCAACATATCTTTGAATTGTATTGCCAATATCATTAATGGTATTACCTATTTTTGTTTTCTTAATCCCTATTTTAAGGACTTTTTTAGTAATCCGAACCAATCTCTTAACTTCTGGATCAACCTCTCCAACAGGTAAAGTAATTGCCATATCAACATGAAAACCATTAAGTTTCATGCCTATGTCTAAAGATAAAATGTCTCCTTGTTTTAATTTTCTTTCAGAAGGAACTCCATGAACAATCTCTTCATTAATAGAAGTACACAGAGTTGTTGGAAAACCTTCGTACCCCTTAAAAGATGGTTTGCCTCCAGAATTTAAAATCAGGGTTTCAGCAACCCTGTTTAATTCTTGAGTACTTATGCCCGGCTCTACTCTTTTTTTTAACTCCTCCATGATTGAAGCTAAAATCTTGCCGTTCTCAGTCATTATTTGGATCTCTTTTTCTGACTTAATTGGAATCATTTCTCTCCCAAAGCTTTTAAAATGCTCTTAAAAACATTAGCGGGTGAAGGTGAACCATTTATTTTATCAACTATTAATCCTTGTTTTTCAAACAACTTTAATAATGGCATGGTTCTGTCCTTAAATTCTTTTAGTCGTACCTTAATAACCTCAGGACTATCGTCTTTTCTTTCAATCAACTTAGAACCATCTAACTGACACTTGGTTAATTTAACTGTTTCCTGAGAATATAATACTGGGTGGCGAGCCAATTCACATTCTCTTCTATGGCTGTTTCTAAAAATTGCCTCATCTTCTGTAATCTCAAGATAGATTACTTTAATATTATCTGCCCCATACAATTGTTTTAAAAGAGGAATAACTCTTTCACCTTCATACATTGTCCTGACAGCACCATCAAAAACAATCCCTTCTCCTTGTTTATGTAATTGCCTGGTCTTTTCTTCAATAAAATAAGTTAGAAAAGGAGGATCCCATAATTTTCCGCTTTCACTCAACTGTTTTTGCTCCTCAAAATAATATTTCTTGCCCTCAACCTCAATAAAAGATCCAGGCTCTGCCTTCTCAATAATCCTACCCACTATTCTACTGCTACGCAAATGATAAAGACCGAACTTTTCTGACAACAAATTCGCCTGAGTGCCTTTACCAGACCCAGGAGAACCAATAATGATTAACGCTTTTTGTTCCATAAGTTTTTTGAAAATTAAAAAGTATCGTATTCTCTCATTTGAAGCTGAGCATTAATTTGACGCATGGTTTCTAAAATAACACTAACTACAATTAATAAAGAAGTTCCTCCAATCAAAAACTGAAAACCTACAATCCCGGTTAGTTGCCCAATGATTGATGGCATCACAGCTATTGAGGCTAAAAACAAAGCTCCAAAAGGCAAAACTCTATTCAAAACAAAAGAAAGATAACGAACTGTAGAGCTGCCTGGCCTAATACCTGGAACAAAACCACCCATTTTTTTAAGGTTATCAGCTATTGTTCCTGGATCAAAGGTAATCATGGTATAGAAATAAGTAAATAAAAACACTAAACCAAAATACAGCATTCCATAAATAAAAGGATCCCCTAAAAGACTAACTACTTTTTGAAGTATCCCGACTATGCCTCCTGTTTTTCCTTCCAAAAAGCTGGCCATCATTGATGGTAAAAGAAGAATAGACATTGAAAAAATAATTGGCATTACTCCAGCTGGATTAATATTCATTGGTAAATAAGTAGAAGCTCCTCCATACATTTTACCTCCTCTTACTCTTTTAGCATAAGAAACAGGAATATTTCTTCTTCCCTCATTAACAATAACAACACCAGTAATAATTAATAAAGACATGGCAAAGAAAAGAAGATAAGAAGGAAGCTGGCCAGGACTCCATCCTGTTAACATTTGAAAAATATTATTAGGAAGATCAGCTGCAATACCAGCAAAAATCAAAAGAGAAACACCTTCACCAATCCCTTTTTCCGAAATCAACTCTCCTAACCATATTAAAAATACAGTACCAGCAGTAATAGTTAAAATTGAAGTCAAAAGTAATTGTGGAGTAAGAGCACTAATTACCTCTCTACGTTCCAAAAGCATTAACATTGTATATGCTTGAAGAGAAGCTAAAGGAACAGTAGCTATTCTTGTATATTGATTAAACTTCTGCCGCCCCGCCTCTCCTTCTTCCTTGTACATTTCCTCAAGCTGAGGAAAAATCATTGTTAATAATTGAAAAATAATACTAGCTGTAATATATGGACCCACTCCCAACATTACAATAGAAACTCTTTCTAAGGCTCCACCAGTAAAAACATTTAAGAGTCCAAAAATACTGAGATCTTCAAAAAGGGCTTTTACATTTTCAGGGTTTACTCCAGGAATAGGAATATTAGCCATTAGTCTAAAAACAGCAAAAACACCTAAAACAAATAAGATTTTGTTTCTTAATTCACGGACTCTAAAAATTTGAAAGATTTTATTGAACATATCTAATTAATAGTGCCTCCTACTTTCTCTATCTTTTCCCTTGCTACTTTTGATACCTCACAATCCTCAATAGTCAGTTTTTTAGTTATTTCTCCTTTGCCAAGAATTTTTATTTTAGGTATTCTTCCTTTAATTTTACGGGTTAATTTTCTTTCGAGCAAGATTTGGGGATTAATTTTTTCTTCAGATTTAAATTTCTTTTCTAAGGTACTAATATTTAAAATTTGTGGTTTCCTTCCAGTCCTTTTAAACTTATATCCTCTTAATTTATGATATCTTTTGACAAAGGTTCTGATAGCAGGCTTAAAAGAGGCACCAGCTCGTGCTTTTTGGCCTTTTATTCCTCTACCTGAATAAGTTCCTCTCTTACCCCCTCTTCCAACTCTCTTTTTATTCTTTTTTTTCTGCTTCGGACGAAGCTCGTGTAACTGCATGTTTTTTAACTTTTAATTTTTTCAAAGCGCCCAAAGTTGCCTGAGCATTGTTTAATTTATTCTTGGTTCTTCCCAAGACTTTAGATGAGATGTTTTTTATCCCAGCCAATCTACAAATAACCCTCACTGTTCCTCCAGCCATTAATCCTCTACCTTTTCTTTGGGGCTTTAAAAGAATTCTAGCTGCTCCAAATTTAGAATTAACTTCGTGAGGAATAGTGTCATTTACAATCGGAACAGTAATTAAATTCTTTTTAGCTAATCTAGTTGCTTTTTCTACTGCCTGAGCAACATCAAGACCTTTTGATACTCCTACCCCTACTTTACCTTTTTTGTCTCCCACAATCATTACTGCTCGAAACTTAAGACGACGACCACCAGCTGTCATTCTAACAACCCGAGCCAAACCCAAAAGCTTTGAATCAAAATCATCTTTTTTCTTTATAAATCCTCTTCTAAATTGTCTTCTTTGTTGCATCATATTTAGAAAATTAATCCGCCTTCTCTTGCTCCTTCAGCCAATGCCTTAACCCTTCCATGATACATATAACCTCCTCTATCAAAAACTACTTTATTTATTTTATTTTTAATTGCCTTTTCAGCAATCAACTTTCCAACCTCAAAAGCTATGGCTGTTTTTCCTTTTTTACCCTTGATTTTCAGCTCTGTATCTTTGGCACTAATTATAGTTTTTCCTTTTTCATCATCAATCAATTGAGCATAAGTATGTTTATTAGAACAAAAAACACAAAGCCGAGGCCTTTCAGCAGTCCCAGATATTTTGGCTCTTATTCGTCTATGCCGTCTCTCTTTTTTTTGGCGTTTAATTTTTGGATCCATTATTTTACTTTTTATTTTTTCTATGCTCCAGGACCAGTTACTACTCTTTTTCCAGCCTTTCTTCGAACTTTTTCTCCTTGATACCTAATCCCCTTTCCTTTATAAGGTTCGGGCGGCCTAACTTTTCTTATTTTTGCTGCTATCTGAGTAACCTTTTCTTTATCAATACCAGAAACAATAATAATATTTTTCTCAACTGCAAAGCTTATGTTATCAGGAACATTTATTTTTACAGGATGAGAAAAACCAACCAGCAGCACAAGATCTTCTCCTTCTTTTGAAGCCCTATACCCTAAACCATGCATTTCTAATTTCTTCTCAAACCCATTAACAACCCCCTCAACCATATTAAAAATAAGGCTTCTAAATAGTCCCCAAAAAGCAGCAGTTTGCTTACTTTCTTTCTGGGGAGATAACATAATCTGATTATCTTTTACTTCAACCTTAATTTCAGGCCTAATTTTTCTCTCAAGCTCTCCTTTGGGTCCTGAAACTATTATTTTTTGCCCATCTATCTTAATGGTCACGCCCTGTGGTATTAAAATTGGTTTTCTGCCTACTCTTGACATAATATTTTACCAAATCTTAAATAATATTTCTCCACCTATTTTCTGTTTTCTGGCCTGTTCATTACTCATTAATCCTTGTGAAGTTGAAATCATTGCCATGCCAAAACCCGACCTAACCCTTCTTATCTTATTCCAAGCAACATAGATTCTTTGACCTGGCTTAGAAATTCTTTTAAACCCGCTAATGTCAGGAATTTTATCAGTATACTTTAAGGTAATCTCAATGACCTTGTTTATTTTCCTTCCCTTTTTCTCAACCTTCTTAATAAAACCTTTACTCTTTAACAACTTGGCAATTTCATACTTTAATTTTGAAAAAGGAACATCAACTGTTGGATGAGCAACAGCTTGGGCATTAGTTATTCTGTTTAACATATCTGTTATTGGGTCAGTCATATTTTTTACCAACTACTCTTTTTAACTCCGGGAATTAATCCCTTATTAGCCATTTCTCTAAAACAAATCCGACAAAGCCCGAATTGCCTCATATAACCTCTTGCTCTACCACATTTAAAACAGCGTCGAACAATTCGACTTTTAAACTTTGGTTTCTTTTTTGATTTTGCTATTTGTGCTTTTACAGCCATACAATTTATTTTCTAATTGGAAATCCTAATAATCTTAATAATTCTAAACCCTGTTCTTTATTTTTAGTAGTGGTAACAACGCTTATTTCTAATCCAAAAATATTTCTTGCTTTTTCTGGTTCTATCTCTGGAAAAACAATATGTTCTTTAACAGCAAAAGTAAGATTCCCGCTTCCATCAATTGACTTGATTGAAATACCCTGAAAGTCACGACCCCTTGGAAGCACAATATGAATTGTTCTGTCTAAAAAATCATACATTCTTTTTCCTCTCAAAGTAACCTTAGCGCCAACTGCCATTCCTTGCCTTAACTTAAATCCAGAAATTGATTTCTTTGCCTTGGTCAAAACACAAGATTGTCCAGTTATTAAACCTAAATCATTCATAATAGTTTTTTCAATTTTCTTTTGTTCGTCTGATGTTTTTCCGGAAACTCTTCTGCCAAAACCAGTATTAATTATCACTTTTTCAACCTTGGGAACAGCCATAACATTTTTATAGCCAAACTTTTTCATCATTTCAGGAATTACTTTTTCTATGTATTTTTTTTTGAAATTAATCATATGGTTTTATCACATTTCTTACAAATCCTATATTTTTCTCCCCCTTCTATTCTGTATCCTATTCTGGTTGCTTTCTTACATTTTGGACAAATAATTTTTACATTAGATATATGAATTGGGGCTGGAATTTCTATAATTTCGCCCTTATCGCCTGTTTTTTTTGGTTTTTGATGTTTTTTTCTTAAATTAATTCCTTCAATCAAAACCTTATCCTTTTTGGGAAAGGCTTTGAGAATCTTACCTTTTCTTCCTCTGTATTTCCCTGAAATAATTAATACTGTATCGTTTTTTTTAACTCTCATATATTAGACTAATTCTTTTGCTAAAGCAGCAATTTTTTCAAAACCTTTTTCCTTTAATTCTCTGGCAACAGGACCAATAATCCTTCCTCCTTTTGGTTCTTTGGTCTTACCTTCTAAGATTACACAAGCATTTTCATCAAACCTTATATAAGACCCATCTTTTCTTCCAAAATTCTGTTTTTGCCTCACAATAACCGCCCTAACAACATCATGTTTTTTAACTGCTCTTCTTGGTTCAGCCTTTTTAACAGTTACTACAATTAATTCTCCGATCCTGGCATATCTTTTTCTGGTACCACCTAAAACCCGAATGCACTGAACAAGCTTTGCACCGCTATTATCTGCAACCTTTAACATTGTTCTTTCTTGAATCATATTTTCTTAATTATTCTCCATCTTTTATCTTTTGATAGAGGTCTACATTCTTTAATCACAACCATGTCTCCTATTTTATATTCTTCTTTTTCATCATGAGCCTTATATTTCTTGTGAACCTTATATCTTCTTTTATATTTTGGATGTTCTTTTACTCTTTCTACTCTAACCACAACTGTTTTTTTCATTTTATCTGATATTACTATTCCTTTTAATTGACGTTTTGGCATATATTAGTGTTTAATTAAAGTAAGGATTCGCGCAATTTCTTTTTTAAGATTGCGGATTTCTCTCACGTTTTTTACTCTACCTGAAGCTAAATCAAATCGCAACAACCTTAAGCGTTCTTTGTTCTTTATTAACAATTTAGTTAATTCTTTATTCGTCTTTTTCTTAAGTTCAACTGCTTTCACGGATTTTTTATCTTTTAACAAACTTTGTTTTTATTGGTAATTTATCAGAAGCTCTTCTAAAAGCTTGTCTTGCTATTTCTTCTTTTACTCCATCCAGTTCAAAAATAATTCTTCCTGGCCTTATTGGAAAAACATAGTGATCCACTTTTCCTTTACCACCACCCATGCCAACCTCACCTCCTTTTATAGTTACTGGTTTATCAGGAAAAATTCTAACCCAAAGCTTTCCTCCTTTTTTTAAATATCTCATAATAGCACGCCTGGCAGCTTCAATCTGACGAGCTGTAATCCATTTAGTGCCCATACTTTTCAATCCAAAAGAACCAAAAGAAACAAGGTTTCCTCTTCGGGCTTTACCCTTTGATTTCCCCCTAAACCACTTCCTATGTTTAACTTTTTTGGGCATTAAAATAGCCATATTTTATTCTTCTTTTTTTTCTTCAAATTTTTCTCCTTTATATATCCAAACTTTTACTCCAATTACCCCATAAATACAAAATGCCTCTGTAAAAGCATAATCAATATCAGCCCTAATGCTTTGACGTGGCAATTTTCCTTTTTGAAGCCATTCTGTACGGGCAATTTCTATCCCATTTAAACGACCCTTTACTTGTACTCTACATCCTTTTACTTCCTTGGAAGCAGAAACTTTACTTAGAGTCTGCTTTAAAACTCTTCTATAGTGAGTTCTCTTTTCAATCTGTTGAGCCATCCATTGGGCTGTTAAGGCAGCTGAAGCCCACGGATTTCTAACTTCCCTTATCTCTAATCTTAATTCTTTTTTACTCTCATCATTAATCAAGACTTTCTTCTCTAATTCTTTCTTTAATTCTTCTATTCCTTTTCCTCCCCTACCAATAATAAAACCAGGTCTTAGGGTAGAAATAATAATATTTGTCTTACTAGGAAAACGCTCTATTTCAATTCTTGCTATGCCAACTTTTTTTAACTTTTTATTTAAAAATTCTCTAATTCTAAAATCTTCCTCTAAATATTGAGAGGTTTTCTTTCCATAAAATCCCCTAGAATCCCAGTCACTAATTTTCTTTATTCTAAATACTTTTTGGTGAACTTTGTGTGTCATATTAAAATGCTTTTCTTCTGAAGAATCTTTTGATTCCTCGTTCGCTTTTAGGTTTTTTAATTTCTAATTCTGGCTTAAACTTGGGTTTTTCTGCTTGGGTTTGCTTTTTGGTTTCTTTAATTGGCGTAATTACTTTCTTAGCTTTCTTTTTTTTCGTTCGAGGAGCTTTTTCAGTTTCTTGTAAAACAATTGTTATATGAGAAGTCTTTTTCTGAATAGCAAAGGCTCTTCCTCTTGCTCTTGCTCTCCATCTTTTAAGCTTAGGTCCTTCATTCACTAAAACTTTAGATATATACATATTGGATCCCTTCATTTGAAAATTATTAATAGCTGAAGCTAAAGCTGAATTTAATAATTTTAAAACTGGTTGAGCTGCTTTCTTCGTGGTGAAATTTAAAATAGCTTGAGCTTTCTCAACTTTTTTGCCTTTGATTAAAGCAGTAACCATTCTTACTTTTCTGGGTGCTATTCTTAAATAACTTAATTTAGCTTTAACTTCCATTTATTATCTTTATTATTTTTTAACTCTTTTTGTCTCCAATTGCCTTTGCATCTTTCCTCCATGTCTAGAAAATTTTGTAGTTGGAGAAAACTCACCAAGTTTATGACCAACCATATCTTCAGCTACCTTAACTGGTATAAAGTCTTTACCATTATGAACACCAAAAGTGAAACCAATCATCTCTGGAGTAATGGTGCAAGCTCTTGACCAAGTTTTAATAATCTCTGTTGATCTTGGCCCCAACTTTTTTACCTTTTTCAATAATTTCTCGTCTATATATGGACCTTTTTTTAAACTTCTTGACATAGTATTATTTTTTTCTTTTTTGTCTTCTTTCAATTATATATTTATCTGTCCACCTTCTTTTTCTTGTTTTCACTCCTAAGGCTGGTTTACCCCATTTGGTCTTAGGATGAGGCATGCCAATCGGAGCTTTTCCTTCACCTCCTCCATGTGGATGGTCTCTGGGATTCATTACTGTGCCCCGAGTAACAGGACGCCAACCCTTTCGTCTTCGGGTTCCTGCTTTTCCAATTTTCTCAAATCTTTTCTCAGGATGAGAAATCTGGCCAATTGAAGCAAAACATTCCAAATGAACTTTTCTTGTTTCTTTAGACGGCATTTCTAAATGACAATACTTTCCTTCCCTGGCCAAAACCTTGGCTGATGTTCCTGCTCCTCTTACTAGTTTCCCACCTCCACCAATCATAATTTCAATATTATAAACTTGGGTGCCAGATGGAATACTCTTAAGCTTCATTCTATTACCTGTTTTAATTTCTTCCTTCTCAGAACAAACCACTCGGTCTCCTACTTTTATTTGATGAGGAGCCAACCTATATCTTTTTTCTCCATCTTCATATTCTAATAAAATTAAAAATGCAGTTCTGTTGGGATCGTATTCTAAAGCAATAACTTTGGCTGGAATATTAATTTTTTTCTGTCCAAAATCAACAATTCTGTAACGTCGCTTTACTCCTCCACCTCTATGACGAATAGTCACTCTACCCGATGACTTTGAACGACCAGATCTTTTTTTCATACCTAAAACCAATCTTTTTTCTGGCTTTTTTTTACTCAATCCTTTCCTTCCTTGCCTCGCTTTAATCAATATTTCTTTCATTACTCTTGTTTTAAGCATTGTTCTTGAAATTAAGTACCTAATGTTTCAATTTTCTGGCCCTGTTTTATTTTAATTATAGCTTTTTTAAAGCCGGGTTTAAAACCCTTGATTCTTCCCAATCTTTTTCGTTTTCTTGGAATATTAATAATATTTACAGAAATGACATCAACCCCATAAAGCGACTCTATTGCTTTTTTAATCTCAATTTTATTGGTTCTTGGAAAAACCTTAAAAACATATTGATTTTGTTGAGCTAAATTAGTAGCTTTTTCAGTAATGTGTGGTTCTTTCAAACTTTTATAAATAATTTCTATATTTTTCTTAGATTTGACCCTCTTCTTCTTGGGCTTTGGCTCAACTTTAACTTTAGGAGCTTTCTTTGCCTCTTTTATTTTCTTTTCTTTCTTAACAAGCTTTTTCTTGTCTTTTTTCTTTTTAAAAAAATCAAATAAACCCATATTTATTTAATAAATGTTTCTTTAATTACTTTTACTGATTCTTTTGGCATTATTAAGTATTTGAAAGAAAGTAAATCCAGAGCATTCAAATCCCTGGCCTGCTTCACCTCAACTCGAATCATGTTTCTAAAAGACAAAATAATATTTTTATCATTCTCAGGAATAGTTATTAAAATAGTGCCTGTTTTAAAATGTTTAATATTTGCTCTTAAATCTTTAATCAATCCAGCTGCTTGTTTTGTTTTGGGTTTTTCTATAGCCAATTTATCTAAAACAAGCAATAGTTTATTTTTAGCTTTAGTGCTTAAAACCATGAAAAGAGCTTTTCTTTTCATTTTTTGAGGAATCTTTTTCTTAAAAACTCTTTCTTTGGTTGGGCCAAAAGTAATACCACCACCTCTCCAGATGGGTGAACGAATAGAACCGTGACGAGCTCTTCCTGTTCCTTTCTGGCGCCATGGCTTTCTTCCTCCACCTGAAACCTGTTTTCTATCTTTTGTGTGAGCCCTAACTATTCTTCGATTAGCAGCTTGAGAAACTACTACTTGATGAACCAAATCATTATTCAAATCAACCTCAAAAACCTTTTTAGGCAAAAGAATCGTTCCAGCATCTTCTCCTTTTTGGTTGTAAACCTGATATTTCATAATTGCTTAATTTCCAACAGTGTTCCTCTTCTTCCAGGCACTGCTCCTTCTACTACTAATAAATTGTTTTCTTTATCTATTTTCATCACTTTTAAATTCTTTACTGTTACCCTTTCTCCTCCCATTCTGCCTGGCATTTTTTTACCCTTAATCACTCTTTGGGGATACCGAGAACCAGTAGAACCCAATGTTCTGTGTTCGCGCTTAGTTCCTCGAGTAGCTGGTTGGCCAGCAAATCCCCATCTTTTCACTGCTCCTTGAAACCCTTTTCCCTTACTAATACCTGAAACCGAAACCTTGTCTCCCTCTTTAAAAACAGAAACGTCAATTTCTTGACCAAGCTTAAGTTCTTTTTCTTCGTTTTTGATTTCTCGCAAATATTGAAAAGTTTTTAAACCCTGTGATTTTTTAATTTTTGTTTTTTTCTCGATTTTTTTAAAACCCATTTGAACAGCATTATAGCCATCAATCTTATCTGTCTTAATTTGAGTAATCTCACAAGGTCCAGCTGAAATCAAAGTCACAGGAATTGCATTCCCTTTTTCGTCAAACATCTGACTCATGCTAATTTTTTCTCCTAAAATAAACTTCATATAATTAATAAAAGTTCCTTCAAAGAAAAACTGGGCACTAGCCCAGCTTTTTAGACAGTGCACTCATTATCATTACATTTTTATCTCTATTTCCACTCCAGCTGGTAAGGTTAAACTCATTAAAGAATCAATTACTTTAGGGCTAGGACTTAAAATATCAATTAATCTTTTATGAATCCTCATCTCAAACTGTTCTCTGGAATCTTTATGAACAAAAGTAGATCTATTTACAGTATATTTCTTAATTTCAGTTGGTATAGGAACTGGTCCTGAAATCCCTGCCCCATAACGCTCGGCTACTTCAACAATCTGACGAGCACTATTATCAATTATCTTATGATCATAGGCTTTAAGTTTAATTCTTATCCTCTGAACAGTTGTCTTTTCCTCTTTCATTGTGTTTACTTAATTATCTTGGTAACCACTCCAGCACCTACGGTTTTGCCCCCTTCTCTAATTGCAAATCTTTGTTTTTCTTCCATAGCAATGGGAGCTATTAGTTTTATGGTCAGATTAACAGTATCTCCTGGCATTACCATTTCAGTTCCTTCGGGTAAAACAACATCTCCAGTTACATCAGTAGTTCTAAAGAAAAATTGTGGTTTGTAACCCTTAAAGAAAGGGGTATGTCTTCCTCCCTCTTCTTTGGTCAAAACATAAATTTCACCAACAAATTCAGTATGAGGATTAATTGAGCCTGGTTTAGCTAAAACCTGACCTCTTTGAATCTCTTCTTTCTTAGTGCCTCTTAAAAGAACTCCAACATTTTCTCCAGCTCTTCCTTCGTCAAGAATTTTATTAAACATCTCAACACTTACTGCCGTAGTTTTTACTGTTTCTCCTAAACCAACTAATTCTACTTCTTCATTAGCTTTTACTATTCCCCTTTCTATTCTTCCAGTAGCAACAGTGCCTCGCCCAGCAATGCTGAAAACATCCTCAATAGCCATTAAAAATGGCTTGTCAGTTTCTCTAACTGGCTCTGGAATGTGCTCATCAATAGCGTCCATTAACTCTAAAATTGGTTTAATTGCTTCGTCATCAATTGATGTAGCTTCCAAAGCTTTTGTAGCCGAACCTCTAATAATTGGTATTTTGTCTCCTGGAAAATCATATTTCTTAAGTAATTCCCTTACCTCAGATTCAACCAAATCAATAATTTCAGGATCATCAACCATATCTGTCTTGTTTAAAAACACAACTACTGAAGGCAGTCCTACCTGTCTAGCCAAAAGAATATGTTCTCTTGTCTGAGGCATTGGCCCATCAGGAGCTGATACAACCAAAACTGCACCATCCATTTGGGCTGCTCCAACAATCATGTTTTTAATATAGTCAGCGTGTCCAGGACAGTCTATGTGAGCATAGTGACGTTTTTCAGTTTCAAACTCAAGATGAGAAACATTAATAGTTAATCCTCGAGCTTTTTCTTCTGGAGCAGAATCAATCTCATCAACACTTTTCTCAGAAGACCTAAGTCCCTTAAAAGCTGCTACTTTCAATAAAGCAGCTGATAGTGATGTTTTTCCATGATCAACGTGACCAATAGTACCAATATTTACATGAGGTTTTTCCCTCACAAATTTTTCTTTTTCAGCCATAGTTTTTTAATTTTTTAGCTTATTAATTTTTTAATTAATTATTAATTTGTAATAGTATTGTATGGTTTTTTAAAAAAAATGTCAAATGCTTATCTTTTTTTTCCTTCAATAATATCTTGAGCAACATTGCCTGGAACCTGATCATAATGGTCAAATTCCATAGTAAAAGTTCCTCTTCCTTCTGTCAACGAACGAATCGAAGTCGCATAACCAAACATTTCAGCTAATGGAACTTGAGCTGAAATCACTTTTAAGTTTATTCTATCTTTAGTTTCTTCAATTTTTCCCCTTCTGGCTGATAGATCAGAAATTGCATCGCCAAAAAAATTTGAAGGAACAATTACCTCTAATCTCATAATTGGCTCTAATAATACTGGTTTAGCTCTCTTAGCAGCTTCTTGAAAAGCTATTGAACCAGCAATCTTAAAAGCCATTTCTGAAGAATCAACTTCATGAAAAGAACCATCTTGAAGGGTAGCAGTTAAATCTACTACTGGATATCCAGCGACCACTCCTTTACTCATTGCTTCTTTAATCCCCTTCTCAACGGCTGGAATAAATTCTTTAGGAATTATTCCTCCTTTAATTTTATCAATAAATTCAAATCCCTGCCCTGTTTCTTTTGGTTCAATCTTTAAAACAACATGACCATATTGTCCTTTACCTCCTGACTGACGAATATATTTACCTTCTGCCTCAGATTCAGTTTTAATGGTTTCTTTATAAGCTACTTGAGGTCGACCAATATTTCCTTCAACCTTAAATTCACGCCTCATTCTGTCAACAATAATCTCTAAATGAAGCTCTCCCATTCCAGAGATAATTGTCTCTCCTGTTTCTTCGTCCCCTCTTACCCTGAAAGTAGGATCTTCTTCAGACAGTTTCTTTAAAGCAGTAGACATTTTTTCCTGATCAACTTTAGTCTTGGGTTCAATTCTAATAGAAATAACAGGTTCTGGAAAACTAATTTTTTCAAGAACAATCGGATTATTCTCATCAGAAAGAGTATGACCAGTACTTGTGTTTTTTAAACCAACAGTGGCAGCAATGTCTCCTGCGAAAATCTCATCTACTTCTTCTCTTTGGTTTGAATGCATTCTTAAAATACGACCAATCCTTTCCTTTTCTCCAGTGGTTGAGTTTAATAAATAAGAACCCTTTTTTAGAGAACCAGAATAAACTCTAAAAAAAGTTAAAGTTCCGACATAAGGATCAGTTGCAATTTTAAAAGCTAAAGCAGCAAATGGTTCTTTGTCATCAGGGTTTCTTTCTATCTCTTGACCAGTTTTAGGATCAGTTCCTTTGATTGATGGAAGATCAATTGGGCTGGGTAAATAATATATCACCCCATCTAACATGGCTTGAACTCCAATGTTTTTTAAAGCTGAACCACAGAAAACCGGAATAAGTTTATAAGCAATAGTGGCTTTTCTTAAAGCTTTTCTTAATTCTTCAACTGAAATTTCTTTTTTCTCCAAAAACTTCTCAATCAAAACATCATCTTCAGACGCAATTTTTTCTATTAATTTCTCTCTCCATTCCTGAGCTTTTGCTTTAAGCTCTTGTGGAATTTCTTCGGTCTTTACAATTTCACCAAGTTCTCCTTCAAATCTTAAAGCTTTCATTGTTAATAAATCTATTACTCCGCTTAATTTATCTTCACTCCCTATTGGAAGCTGAACTGCTATTGCATTGGGAGATAATTTCTCCAAAATTGTTCCTATACTCATTTCAAAATCAGCTCCAATTTTGTCCATTTTATTAATAAAACAGATTCTTGGAACCAAAAACTTATCAGCCTGCCTCCAGACTGTTTCTGATTGGGGCTCTACTCCAGCAACACCATCAAAAACTACCACAGCTCCGTCCAAAACTCTTAAAGACCTTTGAACTTCAGCCGTAAAGTCAATGTGACCTGGAGTATCAATTAAATTGATCCTGTATTGATTTTCCTTGTTTTTCTCAGCATCAAGAGGAGTCCAAAAACAAGTTGTAGCTGCAGCTGTAATAGTAATTCCTCTTTCTCTTTCCTGTTCCATCCAATCCATTACAGCTTCTCCATGATGAACTTCTCCAATTTTATGAGAAATTCCAGTATAAAATAAAACTCTCTCGCTCATGGTGGTTTTACCAGCATCAATGTGAGCAATAATACCTATATCACGATAACGTTCAATTGGATATGTTCTTGCCATGTTTTTAAAATCTAAAATGAGCAAAGGCTCTGTTGGCCTCAGCCATTCGATGAGTATTTTCTTTCTTTTTAATTGCGGCTCCTTTATTCTCAGCAGCTTCCATCAACTCTTCAGCCAATTTCTCTCTCATTGGCTTTCCCTTTTTACTTTTAGCTGCATCAAGTATCCAACGCATAGCCAGGGCCTGTTTTCTGTTTCCCTTTACTTCTCTTGGAACTTGGTAAGTAGCTCCTCCAACCCTTTTTGATTTCACTTCAACCAAGGGAGAGGTATTTTGAATTGCTTTTTCAAAAATTTCCAGAGGCTCTTTTTTGGTTTTGTTTTTGATTTCCTCAAAAGCTTGGTAAACAATCTTTCTGGCAACTGACTTCTTCCCCCTTTTCATAACTTTGTTAATAAATTTAGAAACCAAAATGTTGTTATAAATAAGATCTGGTTCTATTTGACGTTTTTCTATTTTTTTTCTAGCCATAATTATTTACTCTTTTTAGTTCCGTATTTTGAACGGCTTGTTTTTCTGTTTTCTACTCCACCCGAATCAAGCCTACCTCGAACAATATGATATCTTACTCCAGGCAAATCTCTTACCCTTCCTCCCCTGATTAAAACCACTGAGTTTTCTTGTAAATCATGACCCTCGCCTGGAATATAGGCAGTAACTTCTTTTCCATTACTAAGACGCACTTTTGCAACTTTTCTTAGACCTGAATGCGGTTTTTTGGGTGTTGTAGTAAAAACTTTAATACAAACTCCCCTTTTAAATGGGGTTGAAGCTCGTTGGGGCCGATTTTTCAAAACATTAAAACTAAAATCAAGAGCTGGTGTTTTAGCTCGTTTTTTAATCTTTTTCCTTCCTTTTCTAATTAATTGTCTTATAGTTGGCATAATTAAAGAAATTAGCAAGAATTAAAATCATTGTCAATAAATTGTATCAACCGATTACTAAGGTATAAAGACTGATGGCAATATCAAATAACCAATTAAGATAAAAAATGATAAAGAAAACTAAAAGAAATATTCTGTATTGGTTAAGAATAAATTTAATCTTAGAAAACCTTTCTGGTAATAAAGAAAAAAGAATGTGAGAACCATCTAATGGCGGAATTGGAACTAAATTAAATAATCCCCATAAGAAATTATAAAAAACAATAATGCTTAATAAGCTTGAAAAAGCACTGCTCAAAGGAAAAAAACGAATTATTAATCCAAAAAAAATAGCAACTAAAAAATTAGCGGCCGGTCCAGCTATAGATACCTTTAATTTCCCCCATTTCTGGTCTTTAAAATTATAAGGGTTGATTGGTACTGGCTTAGCCCAACCCACAATTGGCCCCCTGCCTGCAGTAAGTATAAATAAAAACAAAGGGACAATAAAAGACCCTATTGGATCTAAATGCTTTAAAGGATTCAAGCTTAAACGACCTTGATATTTAGCTGTTGGATCGCCCAAGTATAAAGCAACACTGCCATGAGCAACCTCATGGATAATAATAGAAAATAGTAAAATGATTAAAGTAAAAAGTCCAACAAACATAATTAGTAGTATAAACTAAAGCTCTGTTCAATGATATAGTAGTACTATATCATATTTGAAAAAAATTAGAATTCTGTTAATATAGGTTCATTATGAAGACTTGTAAAATCTGCGCCAAAAAAAGAAATCTTGCTCGGCGCCTCAAAAAACTTAGAGGAAAGTATAATCCAACAATCAAAAGAAAACAAAAACCCAATCTACAATGGCTTAAAGTTCCTATTGGAACAAAAAAACCTGCTTTTAAAGATTTTGCTGGAAAAAGAATTTTAGCTTGTACTAAGTGTATTAAAACTCTTGATAAAAGGAAATAATTATATCGGGGTATAGTGTAATTGGATAACATGCGCCCATGGGGTGGGTGTGATTCTCGGTTCAAGTCCGAGTACCCCGACCAACAAAGACATTTTTTATTTTTTTCTGAATCACAATCTAATCTAATTATTTTTAGAGATTAACTTTCGATAAAAAAAATTTTGGGGAATTGTTTAGTTAAATCCAAATAATCAATATAGTGTTGAGTCAAAATACAATCAAGTTTATTTAGGCAAACTATCTTAGAATGTTCGACAAATATCTCATCAAACTCCACTTCTGGAATATGGCACTGTTCATCTTCAAATGTTGTTTCTGGCCAAATCACTATTTTTTTTAATAAATTTCTTATCTCCTGCGGATAAACCTCAGGATCACAGAATTCGTCCTCTACTTCATGAAACATAAAAACAATATAATGTCTGTCGGATTTTTCTCTTTCAAGAGGAGCGATAATTGGTATCCATGTCCCAATTAAAGGAAAGCGATCGAATTCTATATAATCTTTACTTTCCAATCTATTTAACTCTGTATAGTAGATATTATAATCTAATTTATTTAAAAAATACGCAGCAAGACTGCTACTCCATCCAAAGTTACAATATGCCAACACTTTATCTTCTTTGGTAACACCATGTGCTTGTAAATATTCCTCTGTTTTATTTATCATCATTATTTCTTTCAATTCAAACAAAGAAATTGCAGTGGTAGTATCAAATAATTGGATATTTTGACCACTAACTAGGCTTACTTTTTTAAAAGTATCGTATTCTAATTGATCAATTTTATTTAAATTAATAAATCTATCCATCGGCACGTCTATACGTTTATAAATTTTAGCAAACTCACTTTCGTTAAGTGAAAGTAATTGATTCAATTCCTTAAATTTATAAAAGTGCGAACCGCCTAATATTAAACAAATAATTAACCCTGAAAATAACACTATTGACCCTATTGTTTTAATATTTTTATTCTTTATTTTGATTTCTAGAGAAACAATTGTCGCCAGTAAGAATACGATGGCTTGCAATATTCCAGAACCAACTGAAGCAGTTAGAAGCTGTAATGTGTTGGGAGAAAAAAAAGCATAAACTTCATCAAAGGCAACAAAAAGCAAAATTAGAAAAAAGGAAACTCCCAAAATGGTATTAAAAAATTTCAATTTCAACATCTTTTTGTGAGATAAAATTTAAAAACATTTCTCCCTTTTTAGGTATTTTATTAGTTATCTTCTCTACTACAATAATACTCTTTTTGTACTCTCGAGCAATTATTGCCAAATGTGACAAAACTGAACCCCTCTCGCTAATTATGAAACGAATATTGCTTAACAATATCGTAAAATCAGGATTTAGATAATCAACGACAATACAATCGGCCTTTTGGAAATCAAACACCTCTTTTACAACTTGATAGTTGAATTTCTTATTTACAATATTAGAACCAACTAATAATTTACCTTTTATTATCATTTACTAGTTTAATTAAATCTTTATAATTTATTTGAAAAATATTATCAATTTTTTCTTTTTCAGACAATCTAAGCAATTCAAATCTTAAATTACTAATATTAAAAAGAGCGCGATATTTTAACTCTTCCCTCATAGCAAAATAGACAGGAAATAAACTCTTTGTCTTTTTTTGAATATATTCTCTTAATTGTATTTTTTTTGGAGTTCTAAAATTCTTGGTATATTTAGCTAAATTCATTAACTCGTTTTTACTATATTCGCTAAATCTCCTTGACGATAACTCAAAGGGATTAAAAGCATAATGCCCATATTTTTTTTTAAATTCTTCCTCAGAAATTTCGTCATTGTAAAATCTTTTAAAACATAATAGCTTTTCATCCTCTTTATCAATAATAAAAGTGGACTTATTCTTTTCAACAAGAAAAGCATATGTTAGTAATAGATTATTAAGAGAAACAACATCGTAAATTATATTAAATTTATCAAATAAACCTTTAATATTCTCAAGAGGTTTATTTTTTTTCATCTGATAGGGCTTATATGTCTTAAGAAAATTGTAGATATCAAGATATTTATTTAAATACCACAGCCTAATCTTTACTGTGTTTATGAGATTGCTAATGAAATTACTTGACTTAAATAATAAGTCATATTTCTTTTTTGTTTCCAATACTATCTCAATAAGATGTTCAGACATTTTAGTTGGATTATTGATAAAATCTTCTAGGTTATAATTTGAATTCTTTAACACCATATAAGTTAATATAATCTTTTAATATACCATCGCATTTGTCTTGGAATTGGCAATTTTTACAAAACATAGTTTTAAAATTGTTCTTCAAGCTTATAAACTTCGTTGGAGAAATCCAAAATTAGGTCTGTTGATATTATAGTTCGAGGTTTGGATTCTGCGAAGTCCTAACTTCAGTTTCCGGAGAAATTGACTTACCGCACTCCGTACAATAGGTGACACTTTCAGAAATTTTTTTACCACAATTAATACAAAACATAAATTATTGTATTAAATCATCAACACTAACCCCTATGGCTTTGGCGATTTTCTTCAAGGTATTAAGCGTTGGATTCTGATTTTTACCAGATTCAATTTTGATAATTGTATTATTGGCAACATCCGCTAATCGGGCCAACCGTTCTTGAGATAACCCTTTGGCTTTTCTTAATTTTCTTAAATTGCTTGTTATATTTGACATATCTGTTATTATAGTAGTAGAATTGTAGTATTAGAGTATTTCCTTTCTACTATTTTAATAATAATTAAAATTAAAAATAAAATCAATAAGATTTTATTTAAAATCGTCTGTTTTCCCGAATAAATAAGGGGCGAGGCGG
>JAUVYE010000004.1 GCA_030603245.1 bacterium
TTCCTTTTTTTGTACACGATTTTTGGAGCTTATATCGTCCTCCTTCTCTTATCCACTCCCAGATTGAAGTGATTGTCTCGAACTTCATTTTTAGTCTATTTGCTTTATATCTCCAAACTATAAATTTGTCAATATTAAAACTCGAGAAAAACTCTTGGGCAAAAATACGAGCTCCTCTGGTGCAACGTTGTTAGAACCTGTTTTATATTGAATTAAATAAAAAAAGTGCCAAAGATGGGTATGGCACCTCTTTTGTTTTAATGTGGTTCAATTAATGTATTAATCCGAAACCTTGACAAATCGAGAAAAAATGATTAAAACAACATTAAAGAGGTGAGAATAGTTGGAAAATGAAAAAACGAACCAGAACCGAACGACCATTATAACAATCCTCGTAATTGTGGTCATTGTGGCTCTGGGAGCGTGGAGATATTCTGGCTGGTTCAAGGTTCACGAAGAACAAGTAGTTATCAAAGAAGCGATTAGGAAAACAGCTGGCGGAGAAACCCGAGAGGTTGAATATTTCCTCTATACCAATAAAGGCTACTTCAAGGTTGGCGGCCCAGTAGATGCAGAAGGAATTCCCTATGTCTGGCAACTTGCTAAAGAAAATGAAAGGAAGCTAGTGCTAATCAGATATTATGGAGGCGGCGTATGGCGTATAGATGCCTGGGGATACTATCCAGTCGCCTATGAAATACATTCTGTACCAGAAACATCCTAGAATAAAGATCCGAGTGGTGTAAGACTTGAATCGACGATTTAAAGCAACGATAATCCTCTTAACGCTCTTTGTTATCTTCGGAGCATTGTTCTTCCTTCCTAAAACAGAAAAGGTTGTAGTTCTTGGAAAAATACAAAAAAAGAGCTGGTTCTCCCTTCCTGTTATAGCAGAAAACACGCTAACTCTCATTATATCAACTGACAAGGGTTATTTCTATGTTAGAGGAAAATTTGATTCAGATGGCATAAGACATATCTTCAAAAAGCTAGAAATCGGGAAAACTTACGAAATATCGTACTTTGGCCCCAGATGTAATGCTATCTATTTATACCCATTTATCTCTTCTTTTAAAAAAATTACATAAACCCTAACAATCTTCAGAAAATCTCTAGGAAGAAAAAGCTCCACACAAACAAAAGCTATGAATAATATTTTCATAGCCCTTTTTTTTAGCTTTTTTATCTAAAAAACAATCTAATTTTACAAAAAAACCCGAGAAAAACTCTCGGGCAAAATAGGTGCTCCGGGGGCTGGACGACATTAGAACCTGTTTTATGAGTCTTTAAAAACAGTTCATTAGCACATAGATACAAACGAGGCGGCTAATAATCCCATAATTATTCCTAAAATTGCAAACCATTTCCCTTTTTGCTTTTTTGTTCTCATCCAAATTAAAGCTATTATTCCCATAAAAACAGCTCCTAGTCCAGCTATACTATTAACCTCAGAACCACATTCTTTGGCAGTAAATACATATACTAAAGCAAAAATTGCGATTAGAAAACTAAAAATTGCTAAACCATTTGTCTCTTTCATGAATGTTTTAATTTTTTCCATATTATCTTATTTTACCAAAAAAACTAGCTAAGTGACAAGACAAAAATTTGCTCCCCCTATTGGACGCGTTCAGAACTATTGATTGGAGAAAAATTAAAGAAAAGCTTAGAAAATTAGAGCCTATTTTATTGAAGATTTAAATAAAAAAGGGGCTATCCTTGTTTTTAGATAAACCCGTAGGGACTTTTGAGTAGTAGTTCAGCTCTTCATGGAATTACATTTCAGACAATGCACACCCATTGAAGTATGCTGACACTCTTCCTCTCTGTATTTTTGAGTAGCATGACATTCTATGTCTATCTTTCCTCTTACCTGCACTGGTAGACCGTTAATCAAGAGTTGCTGAAGTGGTGCCAATTTCATTTCTCCTTTTTTGAAGATTATCAAATTCAAACAAATTGTCAATAACCAAGCAAAAACCCGAGATAAACTCTCGGGCAAAAATACGAGCTCCCCCTATTGGACGCGTTCAGAACCGTGGATTGGAGGAAAATAAGGGAAGAATTGGAGATTTTCAGGATTAGAATGCCTGTGGTTAAACGATGTTAGAGCCTGTTTTATAAGGAATTTGGCTTAAGATGCCGTTTTGAGTGTAGGGAAATTAAAAAAAAGCGGTCTGAGACTAGCTCATACCGTCCTTGATTCGTGAATTTATTTCTCTTCTAGCCTAGTGACCCTTTCTTTTAATCTCTCGATCTCCCAATCTCGCTTTTCTTGCCTAGCTTGAGAGATAATAATTCCTAGTTTACCGAGTTCAAGCCTATTCTTGCACTTCCAACAATCCCTCAAATGATCTGTTGCTTCTCTTATTTCTCCATCTTTTGGATTAAAGATTTTCTCCCAAGTTTCTTCACTGATCGGAGCATTCAACAGGCTCTTAATTTCTTCTATTCTTTGATTAGTCAGGGTTCTAGCTTTTTTACAATCCATTATTCTTTCTCCTAAGGAACTGTCTTCTTTAAAATTCACAAAAAAAATCAAGTCCTGTAATGGCTTGGAGTTTGCTCCGGGGATGGTACAATATTAGAACTTGGTTTTGGGAAAATTTACCAGCGATTGAATCTAAACTCATTTTCCAGAAACACAAAATAGTATCAATCTAACCTTACTAAATTATATATTAAAAGTACTAAGTAGCCAGGTAGTAAGCTTTGCTACATACGGTGCAATTGTCGCAATATTTGCCAACATTCCTAGATTTGCCTTTGCTTTTGCAAGAATACTAGTATCTGGTTCTTTTTTTGCGAGTTGGCTTTTTATAGTTTCTAAATCTCCTTGAATTGAAATTTTTTCTCCATCACTTAACTCTCCAAGCGCATTTACGCGACGACGCAAATCTTCAGCAAGCTTATGACCTTCTGAAAAAGCAATATTGGAAATACTCGTAACATTATTATTACTTCCAATAACTATAAAATTTCCGCTACCTGAAATGTCGCCAATTCCTGCAAAAACGTTAGAACGATCAAACTTTGATCCATGCTCAAAATAACCTAATCCGTCCCGAGAAAGTCTGTATTTATAAGTTGGTTTAGCACCTCCAAATTTCTTCTTTGCAAAATAGTTTTCAACAGGAATTTCTTCAACAAGTTTATTTTGCACTAAAAAAGTTACATTTGCTGCTACTTGATTTTCTTTTATTTCCGATAAATGCTCTTTAACTAAACGAGCAAGATTGCGTACGCCAACCATTTGAGATGTACGACTTCTTCCACCCTGATGTAGCTGGTATAAGCTCTCTAGAATTTTCTCTCTTATTAAATCTTCTTCCATATTTTATTAAATTTATTAATTTTCTTAACAATATCATTTGTCGCCTTAAATTTATCATTTCTAATTTAAAAATCAAACCAACTTTCTTTTATCTTTTGTAGAAAAACTGTGGTTAAAATAAAAATCATAGGTAAAATCAGATCCGTCCAGTCAAAAAGAAAATCTGCTGTTCCCAAAGTCTAGGAAAAAAGGATTTCTAAATTAGAAATTTCAAAAATACTAGTAATGTCAACAAGTATATTCTACTTTCCTTTGTGTTGGCTTTTGGCTCCTTTTTCACGGTTTTCTTCCCAGTGCAGTGGCTGAAGGTTTCTTATATTGTCGGTTCCACCCTTGTCTTTGGGGTTTTTATGGTCAATTTCCCATCCATATTTTCCTTCAGTCCCATATGAAGCTTTCCTGATCTTATTGCCATACGTATCTTTGCCCCATCCTTCTGGATTTTTCCCGCGAATAGGTTTTGCCTTATCCCACACTTTTTCTATTGTTTTTTTGGCAGGCATAGTAATTGAAAATTAATAAGAATTAGCGACCTTTAAAATAAAAACCGGGCCATCCCCGATTTGTCTTTTTGCTTAAATCGGAGGTGATAAAAGGTTAATGAACAGTAAAAATTATGTTTAAATTAACCTCCGATGGTGAAATATCTATTAAATTTTACCTTATTGTAAGTAGTATAACATATTTTTACAAAATTTGCAAGTAAAAATTCGAACAAAAGCTCGGACTTATACAATTACATACAAATATATGCAATTTTATACAATTAGCTCCCCTGATGCAACGTTGTTAGAACCTGTTTTGTATTGAGTTAAATAAAAAAACCATCCAGTCGATGATTAAAAAAATGGGTGGGTATTAGTTTTTTCGAGGCACTAGCACTTTATCGATCGATGACAGTCTAAGTCCATTTTCTTTGCAGAACGCTTGGAACTCCTGTTGTGTTTCAAAACACATCTCAACAATACTAGCATTAGTTAGTGTTGTTATATCCCCTAGATCATGATATTTTACGATCGTTACGTAGGCAATCTTACGACCACTTTTATAGTTTAAGACATGAGCACGTGTCACAATCTTTGTGTCTATATAATTTTCCAATACCCACCCTGGAGTTGAGGTAGAATAAACCGTTATTCCTTCGATTGTGTCAAAACACCTGCTCCAAAGTTTATTTAAAAGAGCGATTATCTGCCTCATTTTTATCAACTAAATTATAACAAACAGAATATTATTTGTCGATAACTTGCTCCCCTGGCGGGACGATGTTAGAACCTGTTTTATATTCAATTAAATCAAAAAACCGCCTATTAAGCGATTTTTTAATTCTCTTAATTTCTCCCCTTTTTCCAACTAATAATAGTATGATTATTAGCTCGAAAAAAATTAGGGGAGAAGTAAGTTATTGGCTTAGTGAAAAAAGGGTGAATTTAAGGTACGATTGATTTTGTGCTCACAAAAATCTGCAAGAGTAATAAAGCCTATAATTCATTTCATTTGAAGAGATCAAGCACATTAGTCTTCACTGCGTCTTCAGCTGCTTTAGCTATCTCTGCCAGTGTCCCCGTCGACTTTAATGCTTCGGCCGTGATCACAAATATCATTGTTGCAGGATCGCCATCACTAACCCACACAATACCTCTATCTGTGAGCTCGTCATCCACGTCGCGGAAACTAATGTTTATTGTTTGCACTGGTACTTCTTCGCCTCTGGGGTTACACGACACCCCGATGTCATCGCCTCTGACTAGATCGATCTGTTCACCTGAACTGATCAACCTCACAATTTCTTTTCCAGGCTCGACGCCTCTTAAAACTTTCGCCTCAAGAGAAATCGGAAGTTTCGCTGTCAACCTAGCTAGCTCAAATTCGAATGTGGGTTTTTCAGCAGACAGAAGAGCACTCTCCAAGTCTTTTGTTTCAACGTTCTTCTGTGGATTTTCTGAAGCATCCTTTTTAGCCCATTGAATCCAAATATTATATTCTATGGTTTTTCCCTCCTCCTAAAAACTACCAAATTGGCATGACCAAGTCAATACTAAAACCCGAGATAAACTCTCGGGCAATATATCCACAACTTAACTCCCTATTTTAATTTAATTTCCACACATTAGCTCCGGGGGCTGGACGATGTTAGAACCTGTTTTGCCTTATAAAAAACAAAACCGCCCCTTTAAAGAGACGGTTTTGCAATAATTAGTTCTATTATTTTTCGTGTCCTTTGCTTTGAATCGGCATACCAATATGAGATTGAGCAGCTTCTTGTTTGTCTTCCTGTGAACTGACATATTGTCCGTGATTTCCTGTGAATTGCGTTGACTCTCTTGTAGCTGTACCTACAGTGGTCGTCCATGTACCCCCACGGGCTCCAAAACAATTATCTGTCCAAGTGCCACTAATTTTACCATCAACATCAATTTCTCCAACTAGAGTAAACGAGCAAGAAAGTAAATCATAATCAGCAGTCATATTAAAATCACTACCATCGACTAAACCATTGGTTACAGTCCATGGATACTGATAAGGTTCGATTGCTGAAAAGGCTCCACCACTACCTTCAAGCGTACCATCTTCAGCTTGTACCAAATTCATGTCATGAAGGTTGGTACCTTCCATATAATGATAATCAAAAACCCAAACTCCGTTAACATCCCATGGTCCGTATTCTACTGGTCCTGGAACTCTGTCAACTTTTGCTCCTGCGATATTTACTAGAGCAAATAAAGACAGGGTTAATATAATGCTTCCAAAAATTATTTTTTTCATAATTTTCTAATTTAATTTTTATTTTTCGACTTTGGCTTTTCTTACTTTTAGACTAAAACTCATTTATTGAAAAGTCAAACCCGAGAAAAACTCTCGGGCTTTTAAAAAACTCCCCTGGCGGGACGATGTTAGAACCTGTTTCATTAAAACAAAATGGTCTTTTGATATACTGATTTTAGCTAATCCTTAGTTTACCCTACCCTTCAACTCACTATTTATTTAAAAAATTGAAAAACAAGAAAAAAATGGTAAAATAATTTAATTATTTCTAAATTCATGAAAGAACGAGAAGAAAAAATTATTCGTACTATTTATCACGAAGAGACTAATCGTTTCTTCAAATCAATTGGGTTGTCTGAAAAATTAGAGAAGGGTGAACTCCAGTGCAATGTCTGTGGTGAAATAATAACAGTTACCAACTTTAGAGCAGTCACCCGTAAGGAGGGTGATTTGCTTTTCTGTTGTGATAAAGAATTATGTATGCAGAAATTTAGAACATGAACACGAATTGGTTAAAATACATATTTGAATATGGACCATTAGCTTTAGCTATCCCTATATTCGAGTATTTTGGAACATCAGGTTTGATTTTCTTTATACTTATAATAGTTATAATTCGTTTATTTGCGATAATACTAGATAAAGATCTTAATGAACGTTGGCGAGCGCGGTTCTACAAAATAATATATAAAATAAACGGAAGTAGTAATGCAGAGAAAAAATATATAGAAAATAATGCCTGTAGTCGTCTCAATCTTGCACGTCGCAAAATGCCATTCGAGAAAGAATATCTACCTAAGGCGATAAGAATAGAATGGTTTGGTGATAAAATAGGAAAAACTGCACAAATCAAAGAAAATGAAATTCTCATCCGTCTTGATCCAGCGGAAAGACAAGAAAAAAATATAGTTTTACTCGCCGATGCTTTAGTTAAAGAAACCTCTCTTATTGGGATTAGACATATTTTAAATGAAGCCTCAGAGGCTTCAATGGATTTAAATCTCGTAAAAAGTCTACTTAAGGAAACTGGTGATAGAAAAATTTTGGATTGGTTCTTACGTAACGAATATCAAACAGCTTTAGGAAAAATAAATGGAATCGGGAAGTGGAACGAAGCGATTGTAGAAATTGATGAAAGGGGTCTATTTACCAGACTATTGCTTGTAGAACTAGAGTGGTTCTCTAAAAGAATTTCAGGCAGATCTTCTCCAGAATTTTTCAAAGAGGTTATAGGCTTGGTTAAATTCCTCTATAAAATAGCAACTAAGGTTTATAAACAAGATGTACCCTTAGAATATACTTCACGAAATATAAAAATCGGCGTCATTCTTGTGGGAAAAACGAGTAAAATTCTTCGTAGAGGAATTGAACCTTTTTTGAAAGCGTTCATGTATCAAATACAAAAACAGTTTACTTCGATATATGTTATTGAATTTGATAAAGAATTACTTGGTGTTTCAGACCCAAAAGCACATGAATACTTTATGAATTTAACGAAAAGCCTAACCAAGGAAATAGAGAAACGATTTGAAATTAAAAAGGACTTCGATCTTTCCTATGACTGCATTGACTCTATGGGTAGAAAAAGGCATGCAAAAATTTGCCATTATATTCCTCACTATGCATTTTTTTAATAAAACAGCCTAGCGATGGGCTTTTAACTAATTCAAAACAAAACAGGGTTTTTGACCCTGTTTTCGCTTCTGAGCTCCGGCAATCGGACTCGAACCTCCACCTAATAAGCACTTGATATGTTTAATCTAATAGTTTTTCCAATTCAACAATATCAGAAATCAAATAGTCTGGATTAGCTGCTTCTAACATTTCTTTTGGTTTGTGGCCCCAAGATATTCCTATTGATACTACACCTCCTTTTTTTCCAGCTTTAATATCATGTGACATATCCCCTACGTATATGGTTTCTTCTGGCTGAAAATTATTCCTTTGAAGAATCTCTGTAATCACTTTTGCTTTATCAAGGATATTCCCATTTATTTCCTGAAAATAATCAAACACTCTATATCTTTTAGCGTCTGCGATTATTTTTTCCTGAGAACCAGAACTCATTATAACCAGTTTAATTCCTTTATCGTACAATCTTTTAAGCACATCTTTTACCCCTGGATATAATCCTGTGTCACCAGACGCATCAAGACCTTCTCTAAAAAGCTTAAGTATTTGATCTTTAGTACAATCTGGAAAATGTTTTTTCCAGAAATTCATATAGGGCAGAGAGAATTTCTTTCTATACTCTTTAAAAGACATGGGCTTAACACCCAATTTTTCAAAAACATACATTGTAGCCTTATAAATTGTTGTCAGGTCATCCATCAGAGTTCCTGACCAATCAAATAGAATATTTTTAATCATATAAACTTAGTTTAACAGAAAAAAATTTAACAACAAAAAAAGCCGTGTTGGTTTTAAAGACCACACGGGTTGGAACTATGGTGTTTACAATGCTTCCTCTTCTCCACCTTTTTCAAGAACCGTAAACTGTTCTATTAGTTTTAAGATTTCTCTGTACTCTGTGCCTTCAACGCCCTTGAGAGAAGCAATAAATGCTAATTGCTTAAGAATCCTTATTACTGAAGTATATATTCCTTGTTCTAAATCAACTATTCCATGCTCATAATGTTCTATTTTCTCTTCCAAAGCAGGAATTTCCCTCTTAAGCCTTTCTAATTTTCTTTTGACACGTTCTTGCAAAAGAGGTATGAAGGGCTTTTTCCAAAAAGGAACAGAAGATAATTCTGAGCACAATTTTGAGAAAGTTTTTGTTGCTTTCTCGTGCTCCTTTGTCTTATTTACAAGCTCCTGTTTTAGTTGGTTTAGTTCATTTTTAAAAAGTTGCATTGTTTTTTCTATAAAATCGTCGGTCACCCATTCACACCTTCTTTTTTTTAATGAACCTTTAATTTCTTTCTACCACTCAAACATAAAAAAAACAAGCCCCATAGAGCTTGTCTTTAAAATATTTAAAAAAATAAATTATAATCCGATAAATTCTTTGATTTTACTAACAGGAATAGAAACAACTTTTCCGTCCTTATTAATCTGATTTAAACCTACAATATTAGCATAAATATCAAATAACGGACTTCCGGCTAAAGTGTTTTGTTCAAAAATATTAGTTTCAATTAAATTATCATCAAAACTTTTAACAATTCCCTGGTTAACTGTTTTTTTAAGCCCTGCTTTTTCAAACACTATTCCCATTAAAAAAACTCTTTGGCCTAATTTAATTTTTCCAAAATCAGCAAAACTAAGAGTTGGTAAATTAGATTTTTCAACTTTGATTAAGGCTAAGTTTTCTTTGACGTCTCTTTTTAAAATCTGAAAATCAGCCAATTCTTCATCCACAAAAAAACTAAAAACAGAACCTTTCGGAACCAAATCATTCAAAGTCACAAAAAGTCCGTCTGAAGTAACAATAAGGCCTGAACCTTGTAAAATAATGCCATCAACCGTCTGAGTTCTAACCCCAACTATTGTGTTTTCTACTCTCTCAATTGCATCTTGAAGAGCAGTATTTTCAGTAACTGTAATTTCTTTTATTTCAGTCACATAAATTGGGGTTTGTTCTAATCGATATTCAGAAAAAAGAGGTTTTTCCACAAAATAGGGCCAGAGAATCTGATCAGCAAAAATACCACCCGCTATTCCAAAAATAAAAAGAAAAAGAATTTTATAGATTTTTTTAAACATAATTATTTTACAGCAACTTTTTTTCTTTTACCCTCAACTAATTTTTTGGGAATCAAGAAAACAATTTTTCCATTGTCTGAATCAATCCTGACATTGCCCCCTTCCACAACTTCACCAACAACAATCTTTAATGACAAAGGATCTAAAACTAATTTCTGAATTATTCTTTTAAGGGGTCTGGCTCCAAAATTAGGGCTAAAACCTTTTTTAGCTAAAACTTGTTTAGCGTTTTCACTAAATTGAATCTTAATTCCCTTGTTTTTTAAACGAGAAGCTACTTTAGCCAGTTCTAAATCAACTATTTTCCTGATTTCTTTTTTACCAAGATAATTGAAAATAATAATTTCATCAATCCTGTTCAAAAACTCGGGTCTTAATCTTTCTTTTAAAGCTTCCATTACTTTTTCTTTTAAAGATGTTTTCTCTTTTTCTTCTTTTTCTCCGAAAAACCCAAGAGAACCCATTTTAGAAATATATTGAGACCCAAGATTAGAAGTCATAATCAAAATTGAATTCTTAAAAGAAGCAGTCCTGCCCTTAGCATCAGTCAATCTTCCATCTTCTAAAATCTGAAGCAAGATATTAAAAACTTCAGGATGAGCTTTTTCAACTTCATCCAATAAAATTACACTATAAGGCCTTCTTCTGATTTTATCCGTAAGCTGACCTCCTTCTTCATAACCAACATAACCAGGAGGAGAACCAATCATTTTAGAAACAGTGTGACGCTCCATATATTCTGACATATCAAGCTGCACCAAAGCATTTTCATCATTAAATAGAAATTCAGCCAAAGCCCTGGCTGTTTCTGTTTTGCCCACTCCAGTTGGTCCTAAAAACAGAAAAGAGCCCAAAGGTCTGTTTTCTTCTGAAATCCCAGCTCTTGAGCGCCGAATAGCATTGGAAACTGCTGAAATTGCTTCTTCTTGACCAATAACTCGATGAGAAATAATCTCTTCCATTCTCTTTAATTTTTGAGCTTCTTTTTCTAAAAGCTGGGTGGCTGGAATTCCGGTCCATTGAGAAATAATCTTAGCTATGTCTTCAGTCTCAATCTCTTCTTTCAAAAGAGGATGGTTTTTTTGAAGCCGAGCTAATTTTCTTTCAGTTTTCCTTAAATCTTTTTGAAGCTGAGGAATTTTTCCATATTTTATCTCAGCTACTTTTTCAAGATCAGCTTGAGCTGTTCCTCTTTCTGCTTCTAAACGAGCCGAATCAATTTCTTGTTTAAGCTTTTTAATATTGGTAATAGTTTCTCTTTCAAGCTTCCATTTAGCTTCAATGTTTTTAGCTTTTTCTTTTAAGTCAGCTAATTGCCGAACAATAACTTTTTGTTTTAATTCAGATTTTTTCTCTTTTTTAATGGCTTGTTTTTCAATTTCTAATTTACGAATTTGCTTTTTTAGTTCCTCCAAAGCAACTGGTTCTGATTCAATATCCAATCTCAAAGAACTCATTGCCTCGTCCATTAAATCAACTGCTTTGTCTGGCAAAAATCTATCAGTAATATAACGGGCAGCTAATTGAGCGCAAGCTAATATGGCTGAATCAGTAATTCTAACTCCATGATGAACTTCATATTTTTCCTTAATACCCCTTAAAATAGCAACCGTATCATCAATAGTGGACTCAGCAACATAAATTGGCTGGAATCTTCTTTCTAAGGCAGGGTCTTTTTCAATATATTTTTGATATTCTTTTAAAGTAGTAGCTCCAATTGCCTTTAATTCTCCGCGAGACAAAGCAGGCTTTAAAAGATTAGAAGCATCAATAGCTCCCTCAGCTGCTCCAGCCCCAACTAAAGTATGTAATTCATCAATAAATAAAACATACTTGCCCTCAGCTTTCTCAACCTCTTTTAACAGAGCTTTAACTCTGTTTTCAAACTCTCCTCTATATTTAGTGCCAGCCACCAAAGCTCCTAAATCCAAAGCAATAATTTCCTTTTCTTTTAAGCTTTCAGGAACTTCATGGTGAATAATTCTTTGAGCCAAACCCTCAACAATAGCTGTTTTTCCAACCCCGGCTTCTCCAATTAAAACTGGATTATTTTTGGTTCTACGAGAAAGAACCTGCATTAATCTTCTGATTTCATTTTCTCTGCCAATAACTGGGTCTAATTTACCTTGCTTGGCTAAAGAGGTTAAATTGCGGGCATATTTTTCAATAACCTGATATTTTGATTCAGGATTAGGGTCAGTAATTTTTTCTCCTCCCCTAATTTCATTAAAAATTTCTAAAGCAGTGTCATAATTCAAAGATTTTTTTTCCAAAAGAGCTCCTTTTGATTCTAAGAAATTAGCTTTTTCCAAAACTTCTTTGGCTTTAGTAGGACTGTCTAAAAGAGCTAAAAACAGATGTTCGACTGAAATATACTGATCACCCATTTTAATTGATTCCTGGCGAGCTCTTTCCAAAACCTTAGCCATATCTTGAGTTAAATAAACCTGACCAAAAGATTGAGGACTAATAATAGGTGAGATTCCTTCTAAAGATTTTTTGGTTTTATTCTTCAAATCATCAATATTTACGTTCAGCTTTAAAAGCAAACTTAAAACAATGCTCTCCCCTTGTAAGAGCAAAGAGTATAAAAGGTGCAAAGCATCAATCTGTTGCTGTCCTTTTTTACGAGCAATTGATTGAGCTTTTAAAATTGCCTCTTGAGCTTTTTGAGTAAAATTACCTCCAATCATAGCGTTTTTATTTTACAATAAATTATCAAGAAATCAATACTTATTCATTCCTTTCATCAAGAGTAACTGTAAAGAATTTTTCTTCTCCCTCTCTTAAAACCTTTAAAATAATCTTATCTCCAGGATTATATTTTCTAATAATATCAGCCAAGGAATTATCAGTTGTAATTCTTTGACCATCAAATTCTAAAACAATATCCCCTTGCCTTAATCCAATGGTTTCAGCCGGAGATCCAGGAGTAATAGCTGTTCTCCCTGAACTTGTATCTGAAGTAATATAAGCTCCATAATTTACTGGCAAATTATTATCCTCTTGGATTTTTTCATTAAGAACAACATATCTTATGCCTAAAAAAGGATAAACAATTTTGCCAAAATCTTGAACCTGTTTAATGTCTTTTTTGGCCTTGTTAATAGGAATAGTAAAACCAATATTTTCTCCTTCTAAAGAAACAGCAGTATTAATGCCAATTACTTCTCCTTTTAGGTTTAAGAGTGGTCCTCCTGAATTACCTTTATTAATAGCTGCATCTGTTTGAATAACATCTTCCAAGGTTTCAACCATTCCTCCGCCAGAAGCAGTAATTGTTCTGCCTAAACCAGAAATCACGCCTACTGAAACAGTATTCTGAAATTCTCCCAAAGCATTACCAATCGCAATCACACTCTGACCTATTTGTAATTTGTCTGAATCTCCGAGCTTAACTATTGAAAAAGAGTTTGAATCTTCAATTTTAAGAATAGCTAAATCCTGAAATGGGTCTTTAGCCAAAACACGGGCTGGGTATTGCTTACCATCATTAGTCAAAACCGTATAGTCAGCTTCCTGGTCTAAAACTACATGTTTATTGGTTAATATCATCCCATCTTCAGAAACAATAAATCCTGTTCCGCCTCCAATCTCTCTTTTTTCAATCCCTTTTTGGCGATATTCGGGAATTGAAAAAGGATCGCGGAAATATTGTTCAATAATGGGCAAGTCCTTAGTAATAATAATATTAACTACTGCTGGAGAAACATGTTTAACCACTGCAATAATTGTTTGCTCCTGATTTGTTTGAGGAATATATTCTTTTTCAATAATTGTTTCTTTTTCAACTATTGTGCTGACAAAAGGTAAATCAATATTTAACTTGGTAAGAATGTCTTTTACTTCAAAATAGAAAATGCTTCCAGAAACAGCTCCAGCTAAAAACCCAAAAACAGAAGACAGAATAACTGAACAAAAAATCATTAAAGAAATTTGGCTTTTCCAAATCTTGGACAGCTTAATCTTGGGCCGCCAACTAATAGTCTTTTTGGTTTTGTCTTGTTGGAATGAAGTTGAAGGTAAATTATAGTCTATCATATGAGCTATTTTATCTTATTTTTTCTTTTTCTTAAAGGAATAACCAAATCGATATTTAAAAATATCTGTTTTAATGTCACCTAAAAAAAATAAATAAATACCAGCTAAAATATATTTTAAATAAGCCCTTAATTTTCCATCCCTTTCAAACCTTCTTGAAGAAGTCAAAACTGGTTTGGTTTTGATAAATCCAAATTTTCCAAAGCGAGCTGCTTTTCTTGCATAAGAGTGGTCTTCAGCCAATTTTATTTCTTCATCATACCCATTAATTTTTTGATGGAGCTTTTTTCTAATTAAAATAGAATTAAAAGCATGGGGCAAAAAGTTTTGGGTTATATTTACCCAAAAATTATAGATTCCATAAAGCAGTTTATCTAATTTATTGCCTTCCATGTAAATTGGAAAAGAAGCGCAATCTAAATTTCTTTTCTCAAATTGTTGAATTAATTGTTTTAAAAAATCCTGTGGTAAGAAAATATTGTCAGCATCCATAAACAAAAAAATATCTCCTTGAGCTGCTTTTGCTCCTTCATTTCTTCCTTTAGCAGGCAAACCGCCTTTAACTGTTTTACAACCAAAACTTTTAGCAATTTCTACTGTTCTATCCCTTGAATCAGCATCAGCCACAATTATTTCAAAATCCCTAAAGCTTTGCTTTTTGATTTGTTTAAGTAATAGAGGAAGGTACTCTTCCTCATTAAAAGTTGGAATGATTATTGAAAGCATGATTTAAAATATTTTCTTGGCCTCATCCCAGATTGCAGGCCTGTTTTGTTTCTCTTTCATCCAATACCACCATTCAGAACCCCAGAAATAAAACTCTTTTAATCCAGTCTTCTTAGCAAATTCAATATTTGTTTTAAATTGTTCTAAATTCATTGTTTTTTCTTGCTCTTCCATTGGTGAATCGTAAAGCAACTTAGGCCCCCAGGGTTCAGCTTGCAATTCCACACAAATTACCTCTTTATCAAACAGTTTATTAATAATCTGAGCTTTTCTTGCATAAAAAATTGGAGGGAAAGGATAGTGAATATAGAATCCTAACTGATGAAACCAGGCCTTTTTATACATTGTTGTGCCAACTATATCTCCAAAAATAGCTGCCTGAATCCAAAAAGACCCTTCGCCAGAATCAGAAATTAAAACTCTGTCTTTTTTGTCTAAAGATTTAACTAAATCTATTTCTTTTTTCAAAAAACCTTTGTCAACCCATTGGCAATCTCCAAAAGGGAAAAACGGTTCATTTTCTACTTGCCAATACTTAATGACTGGAGAATCTTTATACCTTAAAACAATATTCTCGAGCATTTTTAAAATTTCTTCTTGCTGCTCTTGTTTGCTTTTACTTTTAGCCCATTCTGGAACATGGCATTCTGGCCAGCGTGGAGTTTTCATTCCTATGGCTAAAACAAGCTTGACTCCTTTTTCCTCTGCTTTTTCTATTTGCCAGTCTAAATCCTGAAAATTAAATTGGTTTTCCTGAGGTTCAATTAAATCCCAATGAGCAGCTAATTTGATGTTCTTAACATTCAAATCATCAAGTAGAGCTAAATAGTTCTCTTTCCAATCCAAGCCCAATGATTGAGAATGTTTTTGAGAAAAATTAACTCCCCAAGCAATTTTATCTGCTTGAGGAACACTTCCAATAAAAAACAAACTAAAAAACAGTATAAGTAAAAACAATAACCCAAACATAATTTTTTTTAGGTTTTTCACCGTGAAATTATTTTTTCAATCTTAAAAGTACCGAGCTTTTCTCCTTCGATAAAAGCCTCCATTGCAGCTTCAGCAAGATATCCTCTTTCCAGCCAATCAAAAAGCCACTCATGAATATGGCTGGGATCTTTCTGGGGAATACCAAAACCAGATCTTAAAAGCCAGCTTTTATTAAATTCTTCCTGAGAACCGATACAGGGAGCAACAATAATTGGGATTCCCAAAGCCGAATAAAAAGATAATTCGCTTGGTTTTGTATACAAAATATCCGTATTTCTCAGAGCCATATTAAATTTCTGAAAATATAATTCAATCTCTTTTTCAAAAATTATTTCAATATCTTTGTTCTTTTTTAAACCCAATTTTCTAATCTCTTTAACAAAATATTCTTTAACTTTTTTTCTAATTCCAGCTACTAAAATTATCTTGATTTCCTGTTTTTTAATTTTAGAAAACAAACTTTTAACAACCTGTATCCCAATCTCTTTTTGAGCTCCAGCTCCTCCCACTGCAAACATTAGGGTTAAAGCATGGTTTGATTTTTTGGGCAATTTTCCTATGTATTTTTTAATCAATGGGCTGTAATAGTGTTGGTATCTTTTTTTAGGATCAAGATTTACAATCCGATGAGCCAGGTCTTTTCTCAAAAGGCCTAACTTTTCTGTTCCAATATTTTCCTTGGGCAAGGGATAGCCAGTTAAAAATATGTTTTCTGCTTTTACTCCATACAATTTCAACCGTTCAACCACCCTTTCATTGGGGGCAAAATATTTAATCTTACTGGTATGTGGTATTAAAGAGGCCCAAGTTCGAGCAATATCAGCATCGCAAATAATACAAAAAATATCGCCAGGATAATCAAAATATTCAGCCATAAAAGCTGGTGTGAAAAAACTTGTTATCAATGGAAAAGGTTTTTTCTTTAATCTCTCAATCAAATGCTTTCCCCAACCTCTTTGAATTAAAGAAAAAATTTCTTGTAATTGGAAATTTGATTTTGACAAATCTCTTTTAGGATAAAAACTAAGAATTCTTTGAAGTTTATCATATGTTGCAAAAACAAATCCGCCAATCAGAGGAACTCTTTTAAATTGAGATATAGTTTCATAAAATTTTCTGCTCCCCTCCCAAAGTCTACGATCTCCGCTTGGAATATCTTGATAATCATTAGCAGGAATAATTTCTTTTTTAAACGCTAAATCCTTCAAAGGATAAGTGGTCCTTTGATGGCCATAGCCCATATTAACTGTAATTACCCAAGCCTTTTTTGTCATAGATTTATTTTAGCATTAATAGTTTAAAAATTTTAGTTTTTGACCTTTCTCAATACGCCAAACTATTAAAGCCAAGACAAAATAGCAAAAGAAAAGAAAAAAGATGTTCACATTTTGAAAGATCAAATTAGCCCAAGAAATTTTTGAAAACCAATCAATTATTTTGATTAAATAAGCAAGCATAAACCAGGCTGGCCAAGACAAAAATTGACCAAGTAATTCCCAGACCATACCTGTGATAGAAAAAATAAAGCCCAAAATAGTTATGGCTGGTAAAAGAGGAAGAATTAAAATATTAGCAAGTAATGAAATTGTTGAAATTTGACCAAAATTATAGATTAAAATTGGTAAAGTAAAAATCTGAGCAGCTAAAGTACCAGAAAGATTATATCTTAATTGAAAAACATCTGGGATTTTTTTAAAAAGATTAAGAAGTATTGGCTGTAAATAAATAAGGCCCATGATTGCTAAAAAAGACAATTGAAAACCAACATCAAAAACTAAAAGCAATGGATTAAAAATTAACATTATAGTAGCTGATAAAACAATTATCCGAGAACCAGTTGAAATTCTACCAAAGTGCTGGGCTGTCAAAAAAGCAATGGCCATAATTCCGGCTCGAACAGCTGAGGCGGGCGCCCCAATCATTAAGATATAAAAAGAAATTAAAATTACTGAAATATAAAACGATTGATTTTTCCAAAAGCCCAAAGATAGAAGAAAATCAGATAGCAGAAAACATAAAATAGTAATATTCATGCCAGATACAGCAGCAATATGGCGAGTTCCAGTAAAATTGAGCTTGTCTTTCCATTCATTAGAAATGTTGCTCTCGTCTCCAAAAAGCAAAGCCTCTAAAAAACCAGATTGTGGCATGGGCATGATTGTGTTTAAACTTGTTTTTAATTTGTTTTTAGCTGAAATTAAAAATCTTTTTAAAGAGCTAGCTTGATTCTTCTCAACTAAATCAATTTGGGGCTGATACATCAGAGCAAAAATTTTGTCTTTAGCTAAATAGTCTTTGTAATTAAAGCCTTCAAAAATTTGAGGTTCTTGCAATGTGCCTTTAATTTTTAATTTATCCCCATACTCATATTGAGGATAATGCCATTTGGTAATTAAAACTTTTTCTTCTGAATTTTCTAATTTAACTGTTAATTTAGTGGTTTTTGCTCTTTTATCCGGCTCTTCAACCACCACTCCAAACAGGATAACCTCTTTATCAAAATACTCTTTTAGTTGATTGCTTTGTATGTCTGTATTTAATGAATATAAAAAAACTCCTCCAATAAAGAAGAGACAAAAATAAAAAAGAATTTTGGAAGAAGTCATTTTAATAAACTTATCTTACTTGGCAAGTTTCAAAAAATGGAGCAATTGTTTTTTGAATTTTTAAAAGAAATTCTCTTGGGTAAGGTTTAACTTTTTCAAATTTCGGATCAACAGTTTTTTCTGGCCTAAATTGTTGAAGATAATAAGCCTTAGCTCCCCAAATCCATTTAGCCATATTAATTATATCCTTTTTACTGTGAACCCCAGGAACTATGGTGCTTCGGAATTCATAATCTACTATCCCCTCTTTTAAAAGTTTAATAGAATTGTCAATCTGTTTGATTTTTGCTTTTTTAGCAAAAATTTCAGCATATCTTTGTTTTGGCAACTTAACATCCATAGCCACATAATCAATCAAATTTTTATTGATTAATTCTTTTATCATTTCTGGGTTTGAACCATTAGTATCAAGTTTTACAAAAAACCCTAATTTTTTAATTTTTTTTGCAAAATTAGGCAAATTTTTAAAAATAGTTGGTTCCCCTCCACACAAAACAACTCCTTCTAATAAACCCTTTCTCTTTTTTAGAAAATTGAAAAATTCTTTTTCAGAAATTTTGGGCTGTTTTTCAATTTCTCTTGGCAAAACAAGCTCTTTTGAATAACACCAGGGACAAAGAAAATTACAACCAGCTAAAAAAACGGTACAAGCTAGTTTGCCTGGATAATCAATCAGAGTCAACTTTTGAAGACCAGCAATTTCCATAAATTATTTAGTAAGCTGAGTTTTTTTAACCTTAAACTCTTTTCTTTCTTTATATTCTCTCTTTTTTCCATCGTGCCATTGAGAAACAGGTCTTAAATAACCAACAATACGAGAATAAACTTCGCAAGGTTGTTCTACAGTACACTGAGGACAGGTAAAATGCTCTCCTGATAAATAGCCATGTACAGGACAAATGGAAAAAGTAGGAGTAATAGTAATGTATGGCAAGTTAAACTTTTCGAAAACTGTTTTGACTAAGTTCTTTACTGTTGCAATATCAGAAACCTGTTCTCCTAAAAAAAGGTGAAGCACAGTGCCACCACTGTAACGACATTGCAATTCATCCTGAAGCTTTAATGCTTTAAAAATATCGTCGGTTTTTCCGACTGGCAATTGAGTAGAGTTGGTATAATAAGGCGCTTTCTTTGTGCCAGCAGTAATGATATCTGGATACTTTTCTTTATCTATTTTTGCCTGGCGATAGCTTGTTCCTTCAGCTGGAGTAGCCTCAAGATTATATATGTTTCCTGTATCTTTTTGATATTTAATTAATTTCTTGCGCATAAAATCTAATACTTCAAGAGCAAACCTTCTTCCTCTACGAGAAGCAATATCTTCGCCAATAAAGTTCAACAGTGCTTCATTCATACCTAAAAGACCAATGGTTGAAAAATGGTTTCCGAAATAAGTTCCTCGTATCTTTTTTACTGAAGCCAAATAATGCTTTGAATAAGGATAAAGCCCTTTTTCCATAAAATCTTCTAAGGCTTTTCTTTTAATCTCCAAGCTGTCTTTAGATAAATCCATGAGCCGGCCCAGTCTTTGAAAAAAGTCTTTCTTTGTTTTTGAAAGATAACCAATCCTGGACATATTAATGGTGCAAACTCCAATGGAGCCGGTTAAAGGAGCTGAACCAAACAACCCAGTCCCTCTCTGATAAAGCTCTTTATTGTTGAGACGAAGTCTGCAACACATCGAGCGAAAGTCCTCTGGATCCATGTCTGAATTAACAAAATTAGAAAAATAGTTTATGCCATACTTAGCTGTTGCTTCCCAAAGAGGATCTAAAGTAGGATTATTCCAGTCAAAATCTTTAGTAATAGAAACTGTTGGAATCGGAAAAGTAAATGGCCTACCTTTAGCATCTCCTTCCATTAAGACTTCGTAAAAAGCCCTATTAAACATATCTATTTCGTCCTGAAATTCTCCATAAGTTTCTTTTTGAGGCTTACCACCAATAATTACGGGCTGATTGGCATAAAAACTGGGTGGCTTAATATCAATTGATACATTTAAAAACGGAGTTTGAAAGCCAACTCTAGTAGGCACCATGCAGTTATATAGAAACTCCTGCATTGCTTGTTTTACCTGGGAATAGCTTAAATTGTCATATCGTATGAAGGGAGCAAGTAGAGTATCGAGATTAGAAACAGCATTCGCTCCTGCACTTTCACCCTGAAGCGTATATAGGAAATTCACTAGTTGGCCCAGGGCAACCCTAAAGTGTTTTGGCGGTCGTGACTCCACTTTTCCTTGAACCCCTCTGAACCCTTGCAACAACACATCATACAAATCCCAACCCATACAATAAGGAGCAAGAATTTCTAAATTATGAATATGAAAATCTTCATTAGTCGCTGCTTCTCTGATTTCTTTAGGATAGATTTTATTGAGCCAGTATTTCTTAGCAACATAAGAGTTAACATATTGATTTAATCCCTGTAAAGAATAGGACATATTAGCATTTTCTTTTATCTGCCAATCAAGTTCGTCTAAATATTTATCTACTGCCCTACTAGAATCATCTAAAAGAGAGCTCGCCTCTCTAATTCTTCTTCTTTGCTCTCGATATAATATGTAAGCTTTGGCTGTTTCAGCCAAACCCTCTAAAATTAAAACTTCCTCAACAATATCTTGAATTTGTTCAACGTGAGGAATTTCGTCTTTTTTAAAACGTCTGTTTAAAATTTGCGTTACTCTTTCGGCAAGTCTATTTGATTTTTTGCCATCTCCCTGATCGGTAGCAGTAAGAGCTTTAAAAACTACATCTTTAATTCTTTCTTGGTCAAATGGCACAATTGTGCCATCTCTTTTTTCAACCTTTGTAATTTTATTTTCTATCTTTTTTATTTTTCTGGCCATTTTTCTAAGTTATTAATAATTAAATTAGTCCATTTTACTACAACCAAAAAACCGAGTCAAAACTCGGTCAAGTTTTTGAAAAACATTATGACTAAAAACCAGTAGCAATAACAGTAACTTTTATTTGCCCTTTGCCCAATTTCTCATTTTGAATCGCCCCAAAAATAACTCTAGCCCCAGGATTAATTTCTTTAGTAATGACTTTAGCTGCTTCATCTATTTCTGAAAGAGAAATGTCTTCTCCCGAAATATTAAACAAAATACCATTAGCTCCTCTACAGGAACTATCAAGTAAAGGAGAGTTAATTGCTAAACGAGCAGCTATTTCAGCTCTTTTCTCCCCCTCAGCCCTGCCAATACCAAATAAAGCGGTTCCAGAATCTTCAATAATTTCTTTAACATCAGCAAAATTAACATTAATAATACCTGGAAGCATTATTAAATCAGAAATGCCCTGAACAGCCTGACGCAGAATATCATCACAAAACCAAAAAGCTTTCAGAAGTGGAATATTAGGGTCTAAGATTGACAAAAGCTTGTCATTAGAAATCGTAATTAAGCTGTCTACTTTTTCTTTTAATCTTCTTACACCCAGTCTAGCTATTTTCTTTCGCGCCTGACCCTCAAAAGAAAATGGTGTTGTAATAACAGCTACTGTTAGAGCCCCCAACTCCTTGGCAATTTCAGCTACAACAGGACCTGCTCCAGTACCTGTTCCTCCACCCGCTCCATAGGTAATAAAAACCATATCTGCATCTTTTAAAATCTCTGAAATTTCTTCTTTACTCTCTAAAGCTGCTTTTTTTCCCAGCTCTGGATTCATTCCTGTACCCAGGCCCTTGGTTAATTCTCTTCCGATCTGAAGACGAATATGAGCTTTAGTTTTTTTAAGATCTTGAAAATCAGCATTAATGGCAATTAAATCAACACCTCTAATTTTAGCTCGCATCATTCTAGAAACAGCATTGCCGCCCGAACCTCCGACTCCAACTACCTTAATTTTTATTGGACCAGTCATAATATTATGGAATTAAACTTTTAAAAAAATTTTTAACTCTAGAAACTGCTTCTCCAACCATAGAAGGAGAAGACTCTGCACCCTCTAAATCAAGCCCCATTAAAGTTAAGCCACAAATAGTGGCCAAACCAGGATCTTTATCAAGACCAACAAAACCATGTGGCCTTCCAATCTTACAGGGTAATCGTAATTCTCTTTTAGCTAACCTTACTATTCCTGGCAACTTAGCACCTCCTCCAGTTAAAACTATACCAGCTGGCAATAAACTATCTTTAGAAATCTTTTTCAATTCTTTATTCATTTCTTCAAAAATCTGTGAAACCCTTGCCTCAATAATATTATTTAGGATTTTACGTGTAAAAACAAGGGGTTCTGGTTCTTTAATTTCAATTTTTTCTCTTTTCTCTTTTTTAGAAATAAGACAAGAACCAAATTCTTTTTTTATTCTTTCGGCAATATCAATATCTGTTCTCAAGCCAATAGCAATATCATGAGTAATGTTGGCTGAACCAACTGGTAAAACAGCTAAATGGATTACGCTTCCCTCTTCAAACACAGCTAAACTTGATGTTCCCTCTCCTATATCTAAAAGTGCTACTCCTAATTCTTTTTGGCGAGGCGAAAGTACAGCCCTGGCAGCAGCTATTGCTGAAGGAATGATATCATTTGTTGTCTGAAAGCCAGAATTTAAAATGCTTTGCTGTAAGTTTTTAAAATAAGGAGAAAAAACGCAAACAACCAAAGCTTCCACCTCTAATCTTACTCCTTTCATTCCAACAGCTTCTTTTACTTTTTCTCCATCAACTATAAAATTCCGAGGGAAAACACCTAAAATCTCTTTATTCGGAGAAAGAGAAAAGGTTTTAGCATCTTCTAAAACTCTGTCAATATCTTCTTCAGAAACCTGTTTATCAGCTCTTGAAACAGCCACTTTGCCTTCTGAAGAAGTACAAAATATATGACTGCCCCCAATATTAATATAAACAGAATTAATTTTCTGGCCTGTTTGAATTTCCATTTCCTCTTGCACATCTTCAAGCGCCCTAGTAACTTCTTGAACATTAATCACTATTCCCCTCCTAATACCGCTTACTGGTTTTTGAAAAAAAGCAATGTTTTCCAATTCTGAGTTTGGATTCTGTTGAACAACCAAAGCCTTTATTGAACTTGTCCCAATATCTAAACTAGTTATGAAATGGGGTTTTGCCATATTTTTAAATAATAATTCTCTTTTTCTTGCATTTTCTTTGTCTCTTTTTCTGATTTTTCATGATTATATCCTAAAAGATGTAAAATACCATGAATTAACACTCTTGCTAGTTCTGTTTCAAAAATAGATTTTAATCTTTTTGTATTTTTTCTAACTTCTCGCAAACAAATAACTATCTCGCCCAATTCTTTTTCTTTGCCAGGGGGAAATTTAAATTCTAATGGTTTGAGCTTACCAAAAGATAAAACATCTGTTGTTCTATTCTTACCCAAATATTGCTTATTTAATTTTCGCATTTTTGCCGGCCCAATCAAAACAATTGATATTTCTTCGCTCTTTTTTTCTCCCTTTAAAACAAGGTTGACAATCTTTTCAAAAAAACTTTTATCTATTGAATTTGCAGTAAGATTAGTAATACTAATCATTTTTTAACAATTCTTTTACAATATCAGAAACCTGATCTCCATGCGCCCTACCCACCACTCTTGGCATTACTTCTTTCATAACTTTTCCCATGTCTTTGATTTCTTTAGCTCCTGTTTCAGCAATCACTTGTTTGATTGTCTGGTAAAGTTTTTCTTCTGAAAGCTGTTCTGGTAAGTATTTCTTTAAAATATCTAATTCTTTTTTCTCTTTTTCAGCCAAATCCTTTCTTTCTCCTTTTTCAAAAGCCACTATTGCTTCTTTTCTTTTTTTTGCCTCAATAGAAATGATTGAAGTTATTTCTTCTTCTGTCAGCTGACTTTCTTTTTCTAATTCTTCTTGGCCCAAATCAGGGTTTTCTTTATTCAATCTATACCTCTTTTCTTTTTCCTTATTCAAAATCGCGGCTAAAAGCATTCTTAAAACAGAAACTTTGATTTCTCTTTTTCCTTTCAAAGCAATTTTTAGGTTTTGGCTAATTTTATGCTTGAACATTTTTAAAATTTGCCCAATTTTTTCTTTTTTTCGTACTCTTTCTTTAGTTCTTCCCTTCTAAGAGCTGCTCTTTTTTTTAATTGATTGCTTTTAGATCTTTTATGAAACTGAGATCGTCTTCTTCTAAGTAAAATCCCGCTTTTGCGAAGTCTACTTGAAAAGCGACGAACTAAAGATTGAGATGTTTCTTTTTCTTTTTTTTTAATTTCTATTGTCATATAAATTAAATATTATGCTTTGGAACACTTTCTGTCCAACCACCCAAAAGGTGTAAATGAAGATGATTAACCATTTGACCAGCTCCTTTTCCGACATTAAAACATAGTTTATAGCCGATTTTATTAATTTCTGTTTTTTCTGCCATATTTTTAGCAACTAAAATCAAATTTCCAATTAGATCTTTATCTTCTTTTTTCAATTCATTCACTGAACCAATATGTTTTTTAGAAATAATTAAAACATGAACAGGTGCTTTGGGATTAATATCTTTAAAAGCTAAAATCTCATCATCTTCATAAACAATCTCAGAAGGTAATTCCTTGTTCACAATTTTACAAAAAATACATTCCATAAATTATTTCTTAAAGTTTTTCTTCATTTCTTTTACCACTTTATCCATTTTTACTGTTTTCTGCTTTCCTGTTTTCATGTTCCTGACAATAATTGTTCCATCTATAGCCTCTTTGTGTCCCAAAATTAAAGTATATAATACTCCAAGTTTATTAGCCCTAGCCAATTGAGCTCTCAAAGAGTCTCTGCCAAAAGATTCAGCGATTGAAATTTTAGCTTTTCTAAATTCTTCACACAGTTTTAAGCTTTTTCTTTTAGCCAACTTACCAACTTGAGACAAAAAAATCTTAGGAAGCGTAACTCGAGAAACAATGCCTCCGGTTTCTTTCATTGAAGTTATAATTCTCTCTATTCCTGCAGCTCCCCCTGTCCCTGGTATATCTCTTCGTCCTAAAATTTTTGACAAATTATCATATCTTCCTCCACCAACCAAAGCTCCTAATACTTTTCCCTCAGCAGAATCTTCAACTATTTCAAAAACAGTTTTGGTATAATAATCTAAACCTCTAACCAAATAAGGGTTTAAGCGATAAGAAATTTCAGCTTCATCTAAAAATTCTAAAACTTCTTTAAAGTGTTGATGACAAGTGTCGCAAAGATTATCAATTGATTCGGGTGCTTGACTAATAATACTTTGACATCTTTCTTGTTTACAGTCTAAAATCCTTAACGGATTTGTTTTTAACCTTCTCTGACAATCTGTGCAAAGGAGTCTTTCCCTTGAACGAAGATAATTCTTCAATAGTTTTTTATAATATGGTCGGCACTGTGAATCTCCAATACTGTTTATTTCCACTAATAAGTTTTTCAGCCTTAAGTCTTTTAGAATATTATAGAAAATCTGAATAATTTGAGCATCAATCACTGGGCTCTTTTCTCCCAAAATTTCAAGTCCAAACTGCCAAAACTGACGAAAACGACCTGCCTGTGGTTTCTCATATCTGAAAAAGGGACCAAAATACCAGAGCTTAACTGGTTGAGGTAAATTAATCATGCCTTTTTGAATATAAGCTCTTACCACCGGAGCTGTGCCTTCTGGTCTCAAACTTAAGTGGTCTCCCCCTCTGGTTTTTAGATTAAACATTTCTTTTTGAACAATATCTGTATCCAATCCCACTCCTTTTGAAAAAAGTTCTGATTGTTCAAGAATTGGGGTATCAATTTTTCCAAAACCATAAAAATTAGCAATATTTTCAACCACATTATATATTTTCCGAAAATAGGCCTGATCTTTTGGTAAAATATCATGCATTCCGGTTGGAGTTTGAAATTTTGGTTTTCTGGCCATAAGTTTTAATATTGAGGGGTTTCGATCTTGGCTAAAGCAGTAAACGGCCAAGCTCTTATAAAAACTTTTCCAATAATATATTCTCTATTTAAAGTTCCCCAGCTTCGGGAATCAGAAGAAAGGCCTCTATTGTCCCCTAAAACAAAATACTCGTTTTCGTCTAAAGAAGTTTTCGCTTGTCCTGGGGTTTTTGCATTAGAAGAAAGATATTCTCTTTCATCTAAAACCTGTTTACCGTCTCCAGAATAAACCATAACTGAACCAGAATTTATTTCAACCAGTTCTCCTGGAAGACCAATAATTCTTTTAATATAACGCTGTGAGGGATTATTGGGATATTTGAAAACTACAACATCCCCTCTTTTAATGTCTGAAAACCTATAAGATAGTTCATCAATAATTAAATAATCGCCATCTTGAAAACTAGGCTCCATTGACTGTCCCCTTACAAAAAATGGCTGGAATAAAAAATAGCGAATAGGAACTACTATTATTAGAGCAATAATAACTATTTTAAAAACCTCCCAAATGAATATAAAAAACGAAAAAACTGCTTTCATACTCTTTTGATTATATCTCATTTTTTATGATGAATCAAGAAATTTTGAACAAGAAATGCTAAAATAAAAACATGATTATTATCATTGGTTTGGGCAATCCAGGAGAAAAATTTAAAGACACAAGACATAATATTGGTTTTGAAGTCTTAGATAAAATTAAGGAAGAGAATGATTTTCCTGATTTTGCTTTTTCTAAAAAGTTCAATGCTCAAGTTTCAAAAGGAATTTTAAATCAAGAAAAAACTATTTTAGCAAAACCTCAAACCTTTATGAATTCTTCTGGTAAGTCAGTAAAAGCTTTAACACAATATTACAAAAAAGCAAAACTAATAATAGTTCACGATGATATTGATATTTTATTGGGAAAAGTTAAGTTTTCTAAAGATTCAGGATCAGCTGGCCATAAGGGGGTGGAATCTGTTATTAATAACTTAGGAACAAAAGATTTTATGAGATTAAGAATCGGCATTGTCCCGCTAAAAGGCAAACCCAAAGAAACAGAAAAATTTGTTCTCAAGAAGTTTACAAAAAAAGAAAAGGAGATTATAAAAAAGATAATTGAAGAAATTAGTGAAACTGTTAAAAAATTGATATGAAAATAATAATAGTTGAAAGTCCCACCAAGGCTAAAACAATCACAAACTTCTTGGGACCAAAATACAAGGTCCTGTCTTCTTATGGACATGTTAGGGACTTGCCTAAAAGCACATTAGGAATAGATATTGAAAATGATTTTAAGCCCAAATATATTATTCCGACCAAGGCTAGAAAAAACCTTAACATATTAAAAAAAGAGGTTGAAAAAGCTGATTTGGTTATCTTGGCTACTGATGAAGATAGAGAGGGAGAAGCAATAGCCTGGCATTTAGCTCAAGCCATGAAACTAAAAGACAATTATGAAAGAATTGTTTTTCATGAAATTACTAAAAAAGCAATAGAAAAAGCTTTAGACAATCCAAGAAAAATTAATATTGACCTTGTTGACGCTCAACAAGCACGCAGAATTTTAGACAGACTTGTTGGTTATAAGTTATCTCCATTTTTATGGAAAAAAGTGGCCAGAGGACTATCGGCCGGAAGAGTTCAGTCAATAGCAGTAAGATTAGTGGCTGAAAGAGAAAAAGAGATTGAAGATTTTATTTCTCAAGAATATTGGACTATAGTGGCTAAACTCCTTAAACTCAAAGCGCAAAACGCGTTTGAAGCTATATTGATTAAAAAAGATGGAGAAAGAATTAACAGGTTAGACATAAAAAACAAAAAACAATCAGATCAAATCTTAAAAGATTTAGATGGGGCTGAATACAAAATAGCCAATATTCAGAAAAAAGAACTAAAGAGAAATCCTTTACCACCATTCACTACAAGTTCCTTGCAACGAGAGGCCTGGAAAAGATTTCACTGGTCAGCCAAAATGACTATGAGAAATGCCCAAAATCTATATGAAAAAGGGTTTATTACTTATCACAGAACTGATTCTGTTAATCTAAGCAATTTGGCCTTAACTACAACCAAGAAGTATGTTATAGAGAATTTTGGCCAAAAATATTGGGCAGGATTTTTTAGAAAATATAAGGCCAAAGGAAGAGCTCAAGAAGCTCATGAAGCAATTAGACCAACTTTTGTAAATCAAAGGCCTGAAAACCTAAAAACCAAATTAGATAATAGACAGTTTAAATTATATGATCTCGTTTGGAGAAGATCAGTTGCATCTCAAATGAGCCAAGCAATTTTTGATTCAACCTCAGTAGATATTTCTGCTAAAAATTATACTTTTAGAACCAATGGACAGGTTTTAAAATTTGATGGCTTTTTAAAAGTTAATCCAATCCAATATGAAGAAAAAGAATTACCTCAGCTTACAAAAGAAGAAGTTTTGGAATTAACAGAATTAATCCCCTCTCAACACTTTACCAAACCTCCTGCCAGATATACTGAAGCCACTTTGATTAAATCTTTGGAAGAACATGGAATTGGTAGGCCATCCACCTATGCTCCCATTATGTCAACAATTCAAGATAGAAATTATGTTCAAAAAAATGAAAACAAAAGATTTGAACCAACTGAAATTGGAATAGTGGTAAACAATCTTTTAGTGGAGCATTTTCCTAAAATAGTTGATATTGGTTTTACAGCTAAAATGGAAAAGGATTTAGATAATATAGTGAATGATAAAGAAGAATGGGTACCTATAATTAAAAAATTCTATGGCCCTTTTGAAAAGAACCTAAAGCAAAAAGAAAAGGAAATTTCTAAAAAAGATATTGCCCAAGAAACAACAAACAAAATATGTCCTGAATGCGGTTCTCCAATATTAATCAGATTAGGTAGGTTTGGAAGGTTTTATGCTTGCTCTAATTTTCCAAAATGTAAATATACTGAACCTTTAGAAAAACAAGATTTAGATATTAAGTGCCCCAAATGCAAAAAAGGAGAAATTGTTTTAAAAAGAACCAGAAAAGGAAAAATCTTTTATGCTTGCAATCAATATCCTAAATGTGATTTTGCTTTATGGGATAAGCCTATTAAAGAAACGTGTCCAAAATGTGGAGCATTGTTGGTTGAAAAAGGAAAACTGATTAAGTGTTCGAACAAAGGGTGTGATTTCAAAAAAAAGAAGTGAGATTGTTCTCACTATTTTGAAACTATAGGCTCATGGACTTTTTAGAAGTTTCATGACTAAGTTTTCATCGAAATGATGCATTCTCTTGCCATACCAACTTGACGATAAGGATTCAATACCTCTTCTATCAAAGAGCTCCATTTCTATTATGGATTCTATTGCTTTTTCAAGGATTTCACAAGGAATTCCTGTTAAAACAAAGTGTTCTCTGATACCAAACAGGCCCTCTTCCCCCTCGTCAGCAATCTCTGTTTTTTTAGCCTCTTCTAAATCCATACTTACTGGATTTCCCCACCTGTCAAAGCATTCGTAATCTTCCAGCTTCTTAAGTATTATCTTTCCGGGATCAATATCTTTTTTGATGATTGCGGAAAACATCTTTCCAAGCGCGCCTCTGGCTGCGCGTTCAATCATTTCTTTTTCGCTCTGACCTGAAAGATATTGCGCTTCTTTCTTGAATGGTTCCCAGTACTTGCCAGTCGGTTTTTCTGTTAATGTTAGCAATGCCATTTCCTTACCCTTTTCCCCTGTAACCACGCAGACAGCTACAGAACGGCGAGGGCTTAGAGCTCTTCTTAACATCGTCACCAGGTCCCTTGTCTAATATCAATTTAATTGATTTTTTTAAAAAAATCAATAGATTGACGCCGGAAGCAAAAATTGCTAACTTTTAAGCATAATAAGCCGAAGTGGCGGAACTGGTTTACGCGTAGGTCTCAAAAACCTATGAGAGCAATCTCATGTGGGTTCAACTCCCACCTTCGGCACCAAAAAACTGCTCCAAAAGAGCAGTTTTGCATTGACAAAGATATTAAAAAATGCTTTAATCTGACACAGATGAACAATGGTAATGGTAAAAGCCGAAGTTCAAGAAAGAAAAATAGCAAACAATCTTGTCTCGCTACATTTCCAAACCGAGGAACCGATCTTCAGACGCACAGAGCATTTCCACAAAGATTTGTTCTTTCACACAAAGAAGCATTTAAACTATTTTGCTAACTACATAGGACAGGAAGCCATGAATCTAGTTGAAAAGATTATGGGAATGAAAAATGTAACGTCAATCACTATCTTTCACTGCGACAAACGCGCCATTGATTACAACAACCAAAGATTAGTTGTGAACATAGACACAACAAACACAAAAAAAAGAAGTATTCCGGGTATAAAATCCTATATAAAAAGACTCTTGACCGCAATGCCAATCGAGAAAGGAATTGTCAAAATAGCACACTAAGCTTCAGGTTCCTTAAACCACAAAAGCGACTAATGAAAATTAGTCTTTTTTTAATTCCTTGCCAACTCGATTAACAATGAGAGTAGAAATAATTCCAACCAAAGCACCCACAACAATATCCGAAGGCCAATGAACCCCAGAAAAAACCCTGGCTATTGAAATTAATGAAGCTGATATTAGAAAAACAAGACCAGCTTTTTTATGATGAAAATAAATGCTTGTTGCTATGGCAAAATAAAAAGCAGCGTGAGCTGAGGGAAAAGAAGCAGTAACTGGATGCTGAATCAATAAATAGATTTGTTTTCCTACAAAAGGACGAAGCTTTGGCCATAATTGACGAATAATATCTACAAAAATTTCTTTAGCCAAAATAGCAGCAAAAAACGCTTCAACAATCATGTAAATATGTTTTCTAAAATTTCTAGCTAAAAATAAAATCAAAAGAAAAATAAAAACATACTCAAAGTATTGGGCAAAAAATATAGCTAGTGTGTCTAACCAAAAATATTTTCCAGCAAACCTATTTATTTCTCCAAAAAGATAGAAGTCTAAACTCATTGAAAATATTTCATTAGTTCTTCTTTTTTTATGTCTCCTTTTCTCAAGACTTTTAACTCTTTGCCAATCAAATCAACTACTGTAGACGATTGGGAAGAATTTAAAATTCCAGCATCAACGACCAGGTCTGGCTGAAATTTCTCATTTTTAAACTGGGCAATAATATTATTAATATCTAAAGAGGAAGGTTCTCCAGCCAAATTGGCTGAAGTTCCGCTTAAAGACTTATTAATTTTATCAAGTAGAGCATTAAGAGGAGCATAATTAGGAACTCTTAATCCAATTGTTTTACCCTCTACTAAAACTCCTTGAGGAAAATCAATCTTAGCTTTTAAAACTACTGTTACTTTGCCAGGCCAAACCTTTTCTAAAAATCTCTCTTGTTTTTCGCTAATAATGGCTATTTGTTTGGCCACTTCAATGTCTTTTATAAAAACAGGGATTGGTTTTTTTAGATCTCTTTTTTTAATCTGAAAAAGTTTTTGTATTGCTTCTTGGTTGGTGGCATCACAAATTAGCCCATAAACCGTATCTGTTGGAAAAACAATCACACCATTTTCTTCAATCACTTTTATTGATTCTTCTAGGCTATCAACAACACTAATTTTTTTCATTTTAAATTCTTATTTCTTACTTCTTTAAACTCAGAGTAAAAAAGAGTATTGTTTTCAATATTTTTTCTAACCAAAGAATTAGGACCAATCAAAACATTAGAACCAATTAAAACTCCGGGCATTAAAGAGCTATGAATTCCTATTTTTGTATTTTGACCAATTATAGTTCCAAAAGACTTTAAGTCTGTATCGATTTTTTCTCCCTTAACCACAGATTTAATGTTTCCCCTATCTAATCTGACATTAGCAGTAATTGTTCCTGCCCCAATTTTACAATCTTTATCAAAAATTGAATCACCAAAAAATCCAGAATGAACGCTGACCCCTTCTTGAAAAATAGATCTTACAACTTCAGCATTGGCCCCAATCAAAACATTGTCTTCCAAATTTACGTATTCACGAACTAGGGCATTATTTCCAATAATACAGTTTTTACCAATATAGCAGGGACCTTTAATAACTGCGTTTTCAAAAACTCTTGTATTGTCTCCAATAAAAACTTTTCCTTCAATCTTAGCACTTTTGGCAATTTTTGCTTTTTTACTGATTTTTGGTTTTAAAAACCTATTGATTAAAAATCTATTGCTATCAAATATATGCCAAGGAAATTTTAAAGCAAGAGTGTCTCTATTAACCATGACTACTCTCTCATCTTTTTCTTTTGCATAAGCTAAAAGAGCGTCTTCAAGAGAATAGGGATTACTTGGTACTTTTTCCAAATAAGACAAAAATTCTTTGGGTAAAAAATAGACTCCAACTATTTTTAGATTAGAGGGTTCTTTGCCTGGTTTTGGTTTTTCAATCAAATCTATAACCTTATCTTTTTTAACTTTCAAAATACCAAACAACCAGGGCGTGTTGGTTTTGCCAGCAACTAAAATTAATCCGTTTTTTTCTTTTAAGCGTTTGAACTTTTTTAAGATTGGCTCCACATAATATTCAATATCAATCCTTTCTGCATTCAAAACAAAAAACTGACCCTTAATTAGTTTTTTAACTTTTAAAATAGCATCTCCAGTGCCAGTCGGCTTTGTCTGAACAACATATTTTACTCTTTGTGAAAGTTTATATTGTTTCAACTCTTTTTCTAAAACTTTGTTCTTGCCTTGAACAATAATTATTTCTTTTATCCCCTTGGTTCTTTCTAAACCTTTAATAACGTGCCAAATCAAAGGCTTGCCCATAATTTTCATTAAGGATTTATGCTCATTATTCAAGGGCCAGAAACGAGAAGACTGGCCTGCAGCCAAAATTACTACTTGCATAAACTTATTATTGTTTTAGCTAATTTTTTAGGATCGTGTTCAATTAAACTTTTTAATAAAAGATTTTTACCAATAAATTTTTCTATAGGCAAATCTTTATTTATTTCAACCAATTTAAGCAATTCTGGGTGTTTTTTTCTGTATTTTCTGATTATCTCTTTATTGGGAACAAAATTGTTGTAAATTACATAATCTAATTCTTTTTTTAGATATTTTTCTATTTCTTTTACAAAATCCAAAACAGTAAAATTATTAGTTTCTCCATGCTTTGTCATTAAGTTACAGATATAAACCGATTTCCCTTTACTTTTTTCAATAGCTTCGGGAATTCCTTTCGTCAATAAAATTTGGGCAAGCGAGGAATATAAATCTCCTGGCCCAATAATAATTAAATCTGCTTTTTTTATTGTTTCTAAAGCCCTGGGATAAGCTTTGGCTTTTGGTTTTAAAAATACTTTTTTAATTTTTAATCTTCCATTATGTTTCGGAATGTCAATATTGGTTTCGCCCGAAATTATCTTTCCATTTTCTAAAATTGCGTAAAGATTTGCTTTGTCAAGAGTCACCGGCAGAACCTGATGTTGAACATTTAAGATTTTACTTACTTCTTTAATAGTTTTTTCATAATCGTTTGTGGCTAACTCTAAAGCAGTAATAAAGAGATTAGCAAAACTATGACCTTTTAACTCGCCTACTTGAAATCTGTAATCAAAAAGTTCAGCAATAGCAGGAGAAGTATTAGCTAAGGCAATAAATGCTCTTTTAATATCGCCCGGAGAAACAATCTTGTAATCTTTTCTTAATCTTCCTGACGAGCCCCCAGAATCTAACATAGCACAAATCGCTGATATCTTTACTGGATATTTTTTAAGCCCCATTAAAACCGCCTTGGGCATGGCATTTCCTCCTCCCAAACAAACTATTTTTTTCTTTCTCTTTGACATTTTCTTCCTTTAAAGTAGAATAAAATTATCTTAAAGTCAAAGTAAATGACAGACAAATTTTTAATTACAGGTGGCAAACCTCTTTCTGGAGAAATAACTGTATCGGGTTATAAAAACTCAGCCGGAGCTATTTTGGCTGGTGTTTTGCTTTCAGAACAACCATCTATTATAGATAATCTTCCTTTAGTTTCTGATGTTTTAAATCAAATTGAAATCCTTAAAAAAATGGGGGCTGAAATTGAATGGTTGGATAAAAACAAAATTAAAATTAATCCAGTCAATATTCATCCTCAAAAAATTCCAGTAGATTTGTTTGAAAAAATGAGGGTTTCTGTTTTATTAATGGGCCCTCTTTTAGCAAGGTTTAAAAAAATAAAAGTACCCAGTCCTGGAGGAGACAAAATCGGGTTAAGGCCAATCACAACACATATTGAAGCTTTTAAAAAATTAGGGGTAAAAATAAAGAGAGAAGATGGTTTTTATATTCTTGAAGCACCAGAAAAAACACAAGGAACAAGAGTTGTTTTAAAAGAATTTTCTGTTACTGCCACTGAAAATATAATGATGCTAGCAGCCTTAGCTAATGGTAAAACAATTATTGAAATTGCAGCTGCTGAACCACAGGTTCAAGATCTTGGTAATCTTCTAAAAAAAATGGGGGTTGAAATAAAGGGAGTTGGAACCCACACAATTGAAATAATTGGTAAACCAAAATTGTCTGGAACAGAGTTTTCTATCTGCCCTGACCCATTAGAAGCAGGTACTTTTATGATTGCTTTAGCCATTACTCATGGACAAGGAAAAATCAAAAAAGTAAACCCTAATCATTTATCTTTCTTTTTAGAAAAAATGAGAGATATTGGAGTAAATTTTAAAGTTCAAGGAGATGAAATTCATGTTTTTCAAACTCAAGAATTTAAGCCAACTAGAATTCAGGCCCTACCCTATCCCGGCTTTCCTACTGACCTTCAACCACAAACCTCAGTCTTACTTACTCAAGCCCAAGGAAAAAGCCTGATTCATGAACCTTTATATGAAAACAGATTCAATCATTTGCATGAATTAAGAAAAATGGGAGCTGATATTGAAATTACTGATCCTCATCGTGCTTTAATCTTTGGAAAAACCAAATTAATTGCTAACAGAATAAAAGCCCCAGACATCAGGGCTGGAGCAACTTTAATAATAGCCGGCTTAATAGCTGAGGGTAAAACTTTAATCGGAGATATTTCTCAAATTGAAAGAGGTTACGAAAATATTGATCAAAAATTAAGAAAATTAGGAGCTCAGATAGAAAGAGTGTAGCTTTGAGCTAATTGAAAAGTTTGTAAATTAAGTTCCAAATATTTATCTGGAACTATTTTTTTTGCAGCTTTTAAAACAGAAAAAGCTTTTAAAGGAATTAAACCCTTAAGTACTGCCAAACTTATTAAATAAATACCAGCCAGTACTTCTTTGTTAAGCTCTTTTTTACAAATATTAGTAGCTGGAACTAAGGCTATTTTGTTTGAAAATCCTTTAAGTTGTTTTAAAACCTGACTCTTGTCTGGTTTTTTTGTACCTGGAATGGACTTTACAAAGTCATTAATCAAAAACATGGTTTTAGAATCTTTGGAAGCATAGTAACAAGCTCTTAAAGCTTCTTGAAGTTCAAGAGAAATGATTAAATCAGCTCCACCCTGTCTTATTAGCGGCGAATCAACCTTAGAACCAAAACGAATAGCTGTTTCTACCGAACCCCCTCTTTGCGATAAGCCATGAAGTTCAGAAGTTTTAACATCAAAACCATCAATCAAAGCTGCTTTGGCTAAAATTTTGGTTATGGTTATTAAACCTTGACCTCCTATTCCACTGATAATGATATTAAAATTTTTCTTTTTCATATACGAATACATGCTCTTCGAGCAATAATGACTGAAACTTCTTTTTTTTCTAAAAACTCTTTAATAGTTTGTTCAAACTCTTTTACATTTATTGGATCAATTGTTTTTACATATTTTACCCCTAAGGCACGGACAATATCTTCAATCTTAATCTCTTCACCTTTTGCAGGAGCTCCAGGATGAGGTTGCTGACCAGTCATGGCTGTGGTTCTATTATCCATAATAATAATTAAAGGGTCTGATTTATTGGAAATTGTATTGATTAAAGCAGGAATCCCAGCATGAAAAAATGACGAATCGCCTACAAAAGCAATTACTTTTTGATTCGTTGCTTTTTTAATCCCATGAGCAATTCCAGCTGAAGAACCCATACAAAACAAATAATCCTGCATTTTATGCGGAGGATAAGCAGCTAACATATAGCAACCAATTTCTCCACCAAAAATTGTTCCCTTTGGGGCTAGTTTCTTAACAGTAGAAAATATCAACCAATAAGGGCAATTGGAACAAAGTTGAGGAAAACGTTTTTCTATCTCTAATTTCTTAAACTTTCTAAGATGAGATTTAAAATTGAACTTTGGCTTTGTGTTTGCAAATTTAGCAAGAGCTGAAATTACATATTCTGGTTTTAATTCTCCAGTCACAGGTAAAACGTTTTTACCCCAAATCTGAAGTTTTGGATTTATATTCTTAGATAATCTTTCTGTTTCTTTTTCTAAATAGGGTTCTAACTCCTCTACTATTAAAACTTTTTTAAGTTTCTTGATAAATTTTTGAATTTTCTTTTCTGGCAAAGGATTAAAAAATCCTAATTTAAAAACAGGCATTTTAAGATTCAACTCTTTCAGAGCTTCTTTAACATACAAATAAGAAACCCCTGAAGTAATAATACCCATTTTTTCGGACCTCAAACGTCCCTTAATTTGGTTAAGAGGAGATTTTTCTGAGATTTTTCTCATTTCTTCAATCTTTTCTAAAAGCTCATTCTTCATTTCTAAAACTCGAGGGGGCATTGTTGAAAATTGATGAGGGTCTTTAATAAATTTTGCTTTTCCTTTTGCTTTAACAATTCTCGCCAATCTAACCGGAGATGCTTGTAGGGCCACTCTGGTTGTTTCCCGAATCATAACAGGTATTTTAAACTTCTTAGAAAGCTCAAAACCTAATTTAGTAAAGTCTTTACACTCTTGAGAATCAGATGGTTCTAAAATTGGTATATGAGCTAAATTAGCAAAGCCTCTGGTATTTTCTTCTGATTGAGCTGAACTCCAGCAATTAGGATCATCAGCCACCAAAATAACCATTTCTCCTTTTATGCCTGAATAACACAAAGGTATTAAAAAGTCTGAAGCCACATTCAAACCAAAATTCTTCATTGCTACTAAAGTTTTCAAACCAGAAAAGGAAGCTCCTGCTCCTGCCTCTAGAGCCACTTTTTCATTGGTTGAATATTCAAAATAAATCCCTGCTTCTTCGGCAATTCTAAAAAAAGTATTACCCACTTCTGAGGCCGGGGTTCCAGGATAAGTGGATACAAACTGAACGCCTGATTCCAAGGCGCCCCGAACAATAGCATTATTTCCTAAAAGAATAATTTTTTCGCCAGTTTTTCCTGATAAAATTTCTTCCATAAAATTTAGTATTTTCTTTTTAATTTTGACGCTGCTTTTTCGTCAAGAATAACAATCGTATCTTGATGTTTCTGTAAAATTGAAGCAGTAATTTGAGAAGTAATTGGACCTTCTAAGGCTTTTGCAATACTTATTGCTTTGTTTTCACCCGAAGCCAAAAGAAGAATTTTTTTTGCTTCAAAAATTGTTTGGACTCCCATAGTGATAGCAAATTTAGGGACATCTTCTTCTTTTTCAAAAAATCGAGAGTTATCTTTAATAGTTGATTGAGCTAATTTTGCCAAATGTGTTCTTGAATTAAAGGGAGTTCCTGGTTCATTAAATCCAATATGACCATCTGAACCAATGCCTAAAATTTGAAGATCAATCCCTCCCACGTTTTGAATGTCTTGTTCATAATCTCTACAAAACACCTTAACATCTTTAGTCTCTCCATTAGGTATATGAATATTCTTAGAATCAATGTTTATATTATCAAAAAAATTCTCTTTCATATAATAATGATAACTTTGGGAATGATTGGCTGGTAAACCAAGGTATTCGTCTAAATTAAAAGTAATAATTTTTGAGAAATCTAAAACGTTCTGTTTGTGCATTTGAATCAACTTTTGATAAAGACCAATTGGAGTGCTTCCAGTAGCTAATCCCAAAACAAGGTTTAGTTTTTCTTGAATGGCTTGTTTAACAATCTCAGCAGCTTGTTTGCTTAAATCCTCGTAATTTTTTTCAATAATAATTTTCATATATGCTTTATTATATCACTATATTAATTAATCTCTGAGGGACAAAAATTATTTTTTGGATTTCTTTATCCCCTATCCATTTTTTGATTTTTTCTCGGGATAAAGCAATTTCTTTAGCTTTTTTTTCAGAAAGGTTAACTTCAACTTCTATTTTGTCTCGCACCCTCCCATTAATTTGAATTATCAGAGTAAACATTTTTTCTTGGACTATTTTAGAATCATGCTTAGGCCAAGCCTGTTTATGAATTGAATCTTTAAACCCTAACTCATGCCACAACTCTTCAGTCATATGGGGAGCAAAAGGAGCTAACATTTTCAAAGCTCTTTCAATAACATCTCTGCCAAGTTTTTCTTTGTTCAGAGATGCAAAATTAACAAATTCCATAAAAGCAGCTATGGAAGTATTAAACTTCATTTTTTCTAAGTCCCGATCAATCTTCCTATTAAGTTGATGAGCTGCTCTAATAATTTCTGAGCTGCTTTTTTCATTTTGTTTGCATTCCAAAATTAATCTCCAAAACTTTTCTAAAAATCGAAAAACTCCTTTAACTCCCTTAGGGTTCCAGGCAATGGCTTGATCAAAAGGCCCCATAAACATTTCGTAAATTCGCAAAGTATCAGCTCCATAAGTTTTAACAATCTCATCAGGATTAATTACATTATCAAAAGATTTTGACATTTTACGGCCATCTTCAGCCAAAACCATACCATGGGAAGTTCTTTTTTGATATGGTTCAGGGCTTGGACAAATTTTAATATCATAAAGGAATTTGTAAATAAAGCGAGAATACAAAAGGTGTAAGGTTGTATGCTCCATACCACCATTATACCAATCAACTGGCATCCAGTATTTTAATTTCTTTTTATCAACTAAAGCTTTGTCATTTTTAGGATCAATATAGCGCATAAAATACCAATTAGAGCCAGCCCAATTAGGCATAGTATCTGTTTCTCTTTTAGCTTCACCCCCACATTTAGGACATTTTACATTGACCCATTCTGAAATTCTGGCTAAAGGAGATTCACCTGTATCAGTTGGTTGATATTTTTCAACAAAAGGCAGTTCAACTGGTAAATCTTTTTCTGGTACTGGAACCACTCCACAGGATTTACAATGAATAATTGGAATTGGTTCTCCCCAATAATGCTGTCTGGAAAAAATCCAATCTCTGAGCTTGTATTGAACTGTTTTTTTGCCTAAACCTTGTTTTTTTAGCCATTGAGTAATCTTTTCTATTGCTTGTTCAGAAGACAAACCATTAAACTCTTCAGAATTAACTAATTTTCCATAATCAACAAAAGCTTGTTTAGAAATATCGCCTCCAGAAATTACTTCTTTAATTTCCAGTCCATATTTTTTAGCAAAATCATAATCTCTTTTATCATGAGCTGGCACTACCATAACTGCGCCTCCACCATAAGTACCAACCACATAATCCCCTACCCAGACAGGAATTTTTTCTTGATTTACTGGATTTAAACAATAAGAACCAGTAAAAACTCCTGTTTTTTCTTTTTCCAATTCTGTTCTTTCAAACTCAGTTTTTTCTTTAGATTCTTGAATGTACTTTTTAACTTGTTTTTCATTTTCTTTTGTAGTCAATTTTTCAACCAAAGGATGCTCAGGAGCTAAAACCATAGCCGTCACCCCAAAAAGAGTATCTGTTCTAGTTGTAAAAACACTAATCTTGTCTTCAGAATTTTCAAGCTTAAAATCAATGTTTGTTCCATAGCTTCTGCCTATCCAGTTTATTTGTTGAGCCCTAATTTTTTCCCAAAAATCAACTTTATCCAAATCATCAATTAACCTATCAGCATATTTTGTAATTTTAAACATCCATTGTTTTAATATTTTTTGTTCAACTTTTGCCCCACATCTTTCACATTTATTATCAATTACTTCTTCGTTAGCCAAACCAATCTTACAAGATGGACACCAATTAACTGGAATTTCTGCTTGATAAGCTAAATCTTTTTTGAGAAGCTGCAAAAAGATCCACTGAGTCCATTTATAATATTTGGGGTCAGTAGTATTAATTTCTCTGTCCCAATCAAAAGAAAGGCCCAGGCTTTTTAATTGTCTTTTGAAAGTAGCAACATTTTTCTCAGTTGCTACTTGAGGATGAATGCCTGTTTTAATAGCATAGTTTTCAGTTGGTAAACCAAAGGCATCCCAACCAATAGGATATAAAACATTAAAACCCTCCATTCGCTTTTTGCGGACTATAGCATCCATTGCGGAATAAGAGCGACAATGCCCAACATGCAGCCCAACGCCTGAAGGATAAGGAAACTCAATTAAAATATAAAGTTTTGGTTTCTTGGAAAAATCTTCAGCTTGATAAAAATTATTCTCTTGCCAATATTTTTGCCACTTTTTTTCAATCTCTTGAGGATTGTATTTCATATGTTTTATCTTATATCCTTGCTTTAATTTTGTAAAATAAAAAGGGGCCAGACTTCAGTTTGAAATCTGGCTAAAAAGGGGGCCAAGGAACTTATTTGTGCCCTGGGTGGAAAATCTGCCCGAGGGCAACCGGCTCCTCATGACCAACTACGGGAATACGAAGACCTTCCCAAGGATCGGCTTTTTCTATCTCAGTCGTCTGGGCTAATCCTTTTTCCTCAGAAAACACGAGGGTCACTCCTTCGGGATGGCCAAGAATTGGAAGATTAACTTCTTTTTTACCCAATCTTTATCACTAATTTATATTATAAAGATTATAAAAAATTTGTAAAATGATGAAAATAAATTAGAATTAATTAATGGAGTTAATTTTTTTAAAACTTGGCGGGTCTTTAATCACTCAAAAAGATAATCCTTTTACTGAAAGAAAGGATATTATACAACGACTGGCTAAAGAAATACACGAAGCAAGACAAAAAAAAGACTTTAAATTACTTATAGGTAATGGAGGAGGTTCATATCCTCATGTGCCAGCTAAAAAATATCAAACAGCCAAAGGAATTATTAACGAAGAAAGCTTAAAAGGTATAGCTGAAGTACAAGATGCTGCTGCTAGATTGAATAGAATAATTGTCAGGGCTTTTTTAGACGCTGGCGAAAATGCGATTTCAGTCCAACCATCTTCTGTTTGTATTACTGAAAACTCAAAAATTGTTGAGTTTTATACAAAACCATTAGAAATGTTGTTGGAAAAAGAAATGCTGCCTGTTGTTTACGGAGATATTGGTTTAGATCTAAAGCAAGGCTGCTCTATTATCTCTACAGAAGAACTGTTTGTTTTTTTAGCTAAAAAATTAAAACCGCAAAAAATTATTATGGCTGGTGTAGTAGATGGGGTTTTTACCGCTGATCCTACAAAAGATAAAACAGCTCAAATGATTCCAAAAATTACACCGCAAAATTATCCTGAAATTAAAAAAAAGCTTTCAGGAAGCGCTGGTATTGACGTAACTGGTGGTATGCTTCTAAAAGTAGAAAAGGCATTGGAATTGATCTCAACGGGCGCCGAAGTAAGTATTATTAATGGCCTGGTTGAAAATCGAGTTAAAGAAGCGCTTTTAGGAAAAGAAGTTGTGAGAACTATAATAAAATCGTAAAAATCAATCAAGAAATTAAAACAGGACAAGAAAATTTCTCGTCCTGTTTTTATTGACAAAAATATTTATATTTGTTATAAATTTATTTAGTGCATTAGCAATGATAAATTTGGTAAGTTTAGCGTCTAATCCAACAGAAGCATTGAAATGGATTAGCGTAGAGCTGACATCATTCATGTCAGCAAGCACAATTGAGCGGGAATATATCGAGACATTAAAACAGGCTCGGCAATTGATCGAAGAAGGAAGGCTTGACGGCCTCAAACAAATAAATGAGCGCCTGAGAGATCTCGAATATCAAAATCTTTTTGATTAATTTCAGCTCAATACCAAAACCCATAGAGAGAATCTCATTCTCTCGCTTTTTTTTATAAAACATGTAGATAAACTTAGTTTATTTGAGATTAAATAAGGTTTTAGCGTTTTGAGCAGTGATCTTGGCTACGGTTTCTAAGTCAATTTCCTTGATTTCAGCTATTCTTTGGGCTATATATTTCACTTTTAAGGGATCGTTTCTTTGTCCCTTAAACTCGGGGGGAGGCAAGTAAGGACAATCAGTTTCAATTAAAATTCTCTCCAAAGGAGTTTTTTTAATTATTTCATCAAGGTTTAATTTAAAAATTATTCCATTAAAACCTAAATACAACCCCATATCCATATATTGTTGAGCCTGTTCCCAGGTTCCAGTAAAACAATGAACCACCCCTTTAATTCCTTTTTGGGATTTTAAAATTTCTAATAAATCCTTGTGCGCCATCCGACAATGAAAAATTACAGGCAAACTTAGTTCTTTCGCTAATTCTAATTGTTTCAAAAGCAAATCTTTTTGTTTCTGGAAAAACCTTTGTTTTCTACCAGTGGTTTTTGGTTTCCAATAATAATCTAAACCAATCTCTCCGATAGCAACTACCTTTGGTAATCCAGCCAATTTTTTGTATTGATTAAAGTCAAAATCTTGCTCTAAATGTTTTCCTTCGTTTTTATCAAATTTAATCTTTACTAAACCAGTATCTAAATTTATAGGATGAAGGCCAATAGAAGCATAAACACCTTGAGGATATTTTTGAGCAATATCAACTACTTCTTGAGAGGTTTTTAAATTAGTGCCTACATTAATCATCCAAACATTGTTGTCTAAACATTTTTGAATGACTTGTTCTCTGTCTTTTTCAAAAGATGAAAAATTAATATGAGCATGAGTATCAATTAACATATAAATCATTTTACCAAAAAAAAGAGGGAAGTTTTAATTAACTTCCCGTAAATAGGATGGGAATGATGGGGGGTGGTTGCTTTTCGTCGACTTCGATTCCGTGCTCTTCAAGAATAAAGAAACCTGAGTTGAATTTGTGGGGCCCGTTAGAACCAACGACTCGATACTCTCTTCCTACCGGAAGTGAGCATACCTTGCCCTCTATTCCATTTCTCTTTTTTGTACGAGTTTTTATCTCTCTTCCCTTCTTTAGAAACCAGAGATACACTTTGAAGTTGCTGAATAACTGCAGGGCATTCGGAAAGAAAACCTTAACCATCTTTTTGGTTTTCGCCATTTTTTTCATCTCCTCCCTTTGGCCATGATTCGGCTCCCCAAAAGGATGAAAACTTTTCTTCTGGCTTCTTATCCTTTTCAAGAATTTTCCCACTCTCTTTCTGTTCTTTTGTCTGTTCCATTTTTCTATTCCTCATAACGGTGACTTAGTCACCAAAACTTATTATTGATGAACAAATCACCGTTATAAGGTTTTATCAATCTCTTTTTGTCTTATTATGTTGTGAAAGAACTAAAAAACCTCCCGTTAAGTTGGGAGGTTTGAAAAATTTCTAATTTCTAATTGTCTTAATTTCTAATTTTTATTAAACCTCCCAATGAAAACAAACCAAAAAAAATAACGAGAATGGCTTGTTTTGTTAAGAGATTATTATAATTTTTCTTTTCTTGAATAATATACATTTAATTAAAAAATAGATGCAATTATTAGAATATCAGAATCGAAAATCTTGTCAAGAAATTAATCTGGGGAAAAGTGATTTTGATTCTTTAGTTTTTAATTGCTCAAGGATTTTCTCTGAGGTTTCTGGTAAGAAAGACTTTAACATCTCAGCAATATTTGACAAAGCCAAAAGTAAATCATTAATCACTTGTTCTTGCTTATCTGACTCTTCCCAGGGTTTAGTTTGTTCAATGTATTTGTCACAAAAACCAATCAATCTCCAAATTGTCACTAAAGCCTCATTAAACTTAAACTCATCTAATGATTTTTTGTATTCTTCCCAAGTTTTGTCTGTAATTTTTTGAAAATTGGAATTTGAAAATTCATTGGAAATTGAAAATTGGAAATTAGAGTTTTGAGCAAGAGTAATAACCCGAGCAACAAAGTTGCCTAATCCTCTAGACAAATCAGCTGTATATCTATCCTCAAACTTTTCGTAAGTAAAATCTCCATCTTGCGTTGGAGGCATTTCTCTTAAAAGAAAATATCTAACAGGGTCAGTGCCATATTTTTCAACTAATTTAATAGGATTAATAACATTTCCTATGCTTTTTGACATCTTTCCCCCATCAACTGTTAAAAAACCGTGAACAAAGATGGTTTTGGGCAACGGCAAGTCCAGAGATAAAAGCAAAGCTCCCCAAATTACACTATGATGCCAGACTATGTCTTTTCCTATAATATGAACTTCTGCTGGCCAAAAGGTTTCAAATTCTCTGTTCGGATAACCTATAGTTGTAAGATAGTTTATTAGAGCATCTACCCAAACAAAAATAGTAAATTTTTTATTTAAAGGAACAGGAATTCCCCATTCAACTTTAGCCCTAGAAATACTTAAGTCTTGCAGTGGTTCTTTTAGTCTATTTAAAATTTCATTACTTTTACTCTCCGGAATAATAAAGTTCTCGTTTTCTTTAATGTGCTTGATGAGCGTATTTTGGTATTTGCTCATTCTAAAAAAATATGTTTCCTCTTCTATTATTTCTGGTTCTTTTTTGTGTACAGGACATTTGCCCTCAATTAAATCTTTTGCTAAATAGTAACTCTCGCAATCAACACAATATAATCCTTTGTATTTCCCTTTATAAATATCTCCTTTATCATATATTTTCTGAAAAATTTTTTGGACAACTTTTTCATGTCTTTCGTCTGTGGTTCTAATAAAATCGTCGTAAGAGATGTTCAGAGATTTCCAAGCGTCCTTAAAATATTTACTCATTTCATCTACGAATTCCTTTGGATTTTTTCCCGCTTCTTCAGCTTTTCTTTGGATTTTTAATCCATGTTCGTCTGTCCCAGTACTAAAATGAACTTCAAAACCTTGAAGTCTCTTATAACGTGCAATAACATCAGCTTGAATTTTTTCTAAGGAGTGACCCAAATGTGGCTTATCTGAAGGATAATCAATTGCGGTTGAAATAAAGAATTTTTTGTTTGAATCAGACATTTATTTTACAACTAATTTTTCTTGCTTTTTAGCTATTAAAAAGTCTTTCCAGAACTCAAACAAAATACCAGTAATTGGAATTGCCAAGATGGCTCCTAAAAGCCCTAAAAGTTTTCCTCCAACAGCCAAAGAAATTAAAACTAAAGCCGGAGGAAGACCAATAAACTTTTTCGCCAAAATTGGTGTTATAATATTGCCCTCTATCAGCTGAATCAAGATAAAAGCACCTAAGACAAAAAATGCTTTTAACCAGGAATCAAGTCCCACTAAAATAAAAGCTATAATAGCTGAAAATACTGGTCCTAAAATAGGAACAATTTCCAAAACACCAGCTAAAAAAGAAAGGGTAAAAGTATATTGTACGCTAAAAATCTTAAGACTAATAAAGACTAAAATTGCCACAAAAATACCAGTTAATATCCTTGTTCCAAACCATTGAGCAGTTTTAGTTTGACATCTTTTCCAAAGATCCAACGTATAATTTTCATACTGTTGAGGAGTAAAAATAGCTAAAAGTCGCTCAATTCCACCCTCTTCCAAAGAAATGAAAAAAGCAACTGAACCAATAAAAATAGTGGAACCAATTCCTCCAAAAATAACTGAAAGAGCGCTTAAAATATTCGTTGAAGCTTTTTCAAGAAAATCTCCAATTGCTTGAATAAAACTTTCCATGCTTTCAAGAGCCTCGATTCCTAATCCTTGCAATGGAGGAGAAATTCTTTCAAAATATTGTGGGAAAAGTTGAGAAAATTGTTTTATCTCTGTAAAGAGTAATGGAAACAACCAATAAATAGTTAAAGCTAAACATCCAAAAATCATTGAATAAACAAAAAGGGTAGCTAAAAATCTGGGTAATCCTCGACGTCTTAAAAAACTAATAGCAGGCTCAAATAAAACTGAAATAATTAAAGCAAAAACAGACCAAACTAAAATATTCCTGATTAAATAAATGAGGTAAAAACAGAAAAGAGCAAAAGCAATCTTTAAAATTGTTCCCCAAGAAATATCTAGTAATTGAGTTTTTTGGTTCATAATAATTAAAGTTTTAAAAGTTTCTTGAATTTTGTTTTTTGCCTAAATGGACCAATTAGGGCTAAATTTAATTTTGATGGTTGAAAAATGTCTTTGGCAACTTTTAAAATATCATTGCATGTTACTTTATTAATTCTTGAAATTTGCTCTTTGGGAGTAATAATTTTATTAATCAGTAATTCTTGTCCAGCATAAAACGCACTTTGAACGTCAGAAGATTCTAAGGCTAGAGTGAGCGCTCCCTTAAAACTATCTTTAGCTTTTTGAAGCTCTGATTTGGTTATTTTTTTAGTTTTAATTCTTTTATACTCTTTTAAAATTAATTTTGTAACAGATTCTACTTTTTGATGATCTACTCCAGCTTGAGTCACTAAAAAACCTGTATCAGTAGTACTTCGAGAACTAGTTCTAACATAGTATGCCAAACCCTTTCTTTCTCTAACAGATATCCATAAACGAGAACTCATATAACCACCCAAAATAGTAGCTAATAATGCCTGAGCATATCTCAAAGGATGAAATAAATCATATCCTCTTACGCCAAGACAAATATGAGTTTGATCTGTTTTTTTAAAATGAACTAAAACTTGGGGCTTTTTTTGTTGTTCAATAACTTTTAATTTTTCTTTGGTCTCTCCGATTTTTATCTTTTTGAAATATTTTACAATCTTTTTTTCTGTTGCTTCAGAATTTATATTTCCTGCAATACAAATTACCGTATTTGAAGCTAAATAATTCTTTTTTCTGTAATTCAACAAATCTGTTCTTTTAAAACCTGCGATATTTTCCTTTTCTCCAATTATTGGCCAACCAGCTGGCTGATTACCATAAAGAACTATATCCCAAAGGTCTTTAACATAACTTATTGGAGTATCCAAATACATTTTTAATTCCTGCAAAATAACCCCTTTTTCTCTTTGAATTTCTTTTTCTTCAAGCCTTGAATTCAAATATATGTCTGAAACCCAATCCAAAGCTAAATCTAAATGATTAGAATCTACCTTAGCCCAATAACCAGTTTGCTCTTTATCAGTAAAAGCATTATACATTCCTCCAACCCTATCTAATGGTTCAATCAAAGCTAAAGTGTTAGGTCTTTTTTTAGTTCCTTTAAAAAACATGTGTTCTAAAAAATGAGAAATTCCATTTATTTCTCTGGTTTCATTTTTTGAACCCACTTTTATCAAAACCAAAACAGTTACTGCTTGAGTACCTTTCATCGGAACAGTAATAACTCTTAAATCATTTTTAAAGGTCCTTTTTTTATACATTTTAACTTTCCAGTTTTTCTTTTAGAACTTTAACTAAATCTTTAATCTTTATTCTTTCTTGTTTCATTGTGTCCCGATCTCTTAAAGTAACTGTTTTATCCTCCAATGTCTGAAAATCTACTGTTACAGCAAGTAAAACTCCTGTTTCATCAATCCTGCGATATCTTCTTCCAATAGAACCAACTTGATCATACAAACAAATAAAGTGTGGCTTTAGTGTTTTGTAAATTTCTTTAGCTTTTTTAACTATTTTGGGTTTATTCTTTACTAAAGGTAAAATAGCTACTTTAATTGGAGCTAATTTTTTGTGAATCTTCAAAACAACTTCTGCTTCTTTAACCGCTTTAGTTGTTTTTGTTCTGCCACCTTTTATTTCTTGGTAAGCATTAACTAAAAAAGCAAAAAGGGATCTCTCTACCCCAACCGATGTTTCAATGATATTAGGAAAGTATTTTTCTTTTGATTCTTGGTTAAAGTATTTCAAATCCTTTCCAGAATGCTTAGAGTGATTTGAAAGATCCCAATCTCCTCGATTGTGTATTCCCTCAATCTCGCCCCAGCCAAAAGGAAACCTATATTCAATATCAACCTGTCTTTGAGCATAATGAGCTCGTCGTTTGGCTGGAATCTCTATAGCTCTTAAATCTTTTTGGGGAATGCCTAAGCTTAAATACCAATTAATTCTTTCTTTTTTCCAGAAATTAAACCACTTATTAGCTTGTTTAGGATGACAAAACCATTGCATTTCCATTTGTTCAAACTCACGAGTTCTAAAAATAAAGTTTTTAGGATTGATTTCGTTGCGAAAAGCCTTACCAATTTGAGCAATCCCAAAAGGAATCTTTAGTCTCATTGAATTTAAAACATTTTCAAAGTTCATATAGATTCCTTGACATGTTTCAGCTCTTAAATAAGCTGTGGAAGCATTGTCCTCTACTGGACCAACAAAAGTTTTCATCATTAAATTAAACTTTCTTGGCTTAGTAAGCTTCCCTCCGCACTCAGGACATTTATTATCCTTAACTTCTTCTGGTTTAAATCTTTTCTTACATTCCTTACATTCAACTAACTCATCAGCAAAACCAGCAGTTAAATGACCTGATGCTTGCCAAACCTTAGGGTTCATTAATATGGCAGCATCTAATCCAACAATATTATCATGATTATTAATCATTTCTTGCCACCAGATCTGTTTAAGATTTCTTTTCATTTCCACTCCAAGAGGGCCAAAATCATAGCTTGAGCCAAAACCACCATAGATTTCAGAAGAAGGAAAAATAAAACCTCTTCTTTTGGTCAAAGATACAATTTTTGATATTTTGTTTTCCATTGATTCATTTTATCTTATTCTTTTTAAAAGAAAAAATTACTGAACAACGCCATTTTCAACAGTTGGATCATCGGGCAAACTTGTGTCTATACTATTAGTAGAAAATGTTAAAATTTCTTTTGTCCAATCATCCTGACCAATAATTTCTGCTTGCCCTATAATATCCGGGGTTTGTCCTATTTGAGAAGAATCAGGACTAAAAGCGACTTGAAAAGCTATGTTACAAGCAGAATTTAACACTCCTTCTCCAACTTTAAGATTGCCAACTCGCCAAATAATTTCTCGGGATCCAGAATCAAAAGTAAACTTTGACTCTTCGTCCTCAGGAAAAATTTCACCAGTTAATCTTACATTTTTTGACAATTTTGCTTTCACTGTTACGCTATTAACATTGTTGTAGAAATTTTTAACTTGCCACATTATAGTATAGGTTGTTGTATCTCCAACTCTAGGGGGAACAGAACCAGAGTTACCAAAAATCTCATCTTCAAAATAACCCTTTTGAACAATATCCATTTTTGAATTCACTTTAGTTTCAAATTCTTCTCTAGCCTGACTTAAATAAATATTGGTTTTAATCACTTCTTCTCCTTTAGAAGAAGTAATTTCCCAATTCTCTTTTAATTTAACCCAAAACTCCACTTCTCCTCGTTCTCTAACATCTAAGAATTGAAGTTCTCCCAATCTTTTCCAATCCCATAAAATTGAATTATCTCCCTGTTCAAAATCTCCACGAGGAGCCTTAAGGCTGGTTAAATCAAGGCTATCTCCAGTCAAAGTAATTAAAAGAGATAAATCAGTCAAAGGGGTTTCGCCTATGTTTTTAAAAGAAACCTGATAGTGAAGCAAATCGCCTGGACTGGCAACATATTCTGGACTGCTGTTTATCTCTTGACTGATATAAAGAGCTGGCTTAATAATTTTTACTGTTTTTAAAATTTCTTTTAGTAAAACAAACTCGCCATCTTGCCATGTGCCAAATTCAGCTTTGAAAATCTCGTTGTCTCCAACACTACCCCTAATCTTACCAGTGATTTCAATTCTTCCACCCTCAGCTTTACTCATAGGAGGAATTTCCCATTCAACCTCTTCTAAAGATTGGGGAGTGGATTCAACAAACTCAAAATCTGAAGGGTATTCTACTTTTATTCTTAACCCAGAAAGAGGATAGTCAATGTTTGAAAAATAATTTAAAGAAAAGGTTAAGTCTTTTCCCGATTCAACCTCAGAAGGTAAATCAAATCTAAAAGTCAATGGAATGCTCTTAATTACAGTAGTAAGAGTGGTTTTTGATTCAAAGCGTGCTTTAAGGTTTTTAGGACGATAACTTAAAGAAACTTTAGCTGTTTTTGGCTCTCCTTCTTTTCCTATAAGTCGAGCCTTAAAGGGATATGTTTTTTCTTCTCCCGGATAAATATCTTCTAATTCTATTTCCTTTCTCAAAAGATTTTCTTCAACAATTGAATAATCAGGATATTCAAAAATTATTCTTGGCTCTTCTAATCTGACTTTTCCATTGTTTTTGTATTTAACAAGATACTCAAAATTCTCAGCAATTTCTATTGTTTCTGGTCCTAAAATCTCTAATTTCAAGCTTTCTCTTGAATAATAGTTAGAATTCCAATAGTAAATAGCGGCTGCTACCAAAAGAATCATTAAAAAAATAATAAAACCTTTTTTCATTTGAATTAATTAATTTGACTAAGAATAAAATTAAGGAAATTATCAGAGATATTTTCTAAATTATTTAAATTAGATTCATTAATCTTTTTTAATTTTCTGATAATCAACCAATCTTTGTTCAAAATTAATCTTAACACCTTAATTGTTTCTGGGCTAATGTCTAGGGTTTCTTTTTTATCTTTTAAACAATTAGAGCAAATTATTCCTCCTTGTTCTGGGATAAAACTTAAGTTTTGGGGCTTTAGCTTTTTTCCACACAAGGCACAATTATCTACTTGAGGATGATAACCCAAGACAGAAACAAAATTCCAGAAAAAGTAATAATATATTAACGGTAAATGGTAAATGATAAATGGTAAATCGTTTAATTTTTCAAATGTTTCGCTTAATAATTTCCAAATCTTTTCATCTGCTTCCTCTCCCTTGATCAAACCGTCTAAAAGATCAGCAATCTGATAAATAGTTTTTAATTTTTCTAAATCTTTGTGGATCTCAGAAAATTTATCAATAACAATAGCATCAGTAAGTGTTTTATAGCTTTTACCTTGAATAAATTCTAATTCCAAAAAGGAAAACAATTGAGTATTTCCTCTTAATTTTGCTTTTATCTTTCTTATGGCCCGACCCAAAATCTTTAGTTTACCAAAGTCTTTGGTATAAATTGTAAATAACTGATCTGCTTCTTTAAGATTGTCCTGCTTGAGAATAAATCCTTGAGTACGGTAATGAACAACCATTTCACCTAACTTTTTTAATTCCTATCCATAAATTATCTTGACCAATTTTCAATTCTTTCTCTTTGTCAATATTAGAAGACCTACCATGTTTAATCTGATCTGCTTTGGTTTCATTAAGAATTTGAGTACAAGATTCTTGACGAGCTAAAATCTTTTTTACTCTATGGCTAGCTTCGTAACTAATGGATATCCTGTGTACGGGCTTCAAACCTAATTCTTTTCTCATAGATTGAATCTGGCGAATTATTTCTCTTAGCATCCCCTCTTCTTTAAGGTCAGGAGTGATATCAGTGTCAAATTTTATGCCTTCAAGTTTTGGATCAACTATTATTTCTTTCACATTTATCTCTTCTCTAATTAGGTAATGCAGTCTTTCCAATCCTTTTTCTTTGATCCTTATGCTTTTTAATGGCTGTCTTACTTTAATTCCTAATTCCTTTCTTTTTGCTAAGGCCAAAGAAACAATCTCTCTTACTAAATCCATTTTCTTTTCTAAATCTGGTTTAATCTTTCTTTTATCTGCCTTAGGCCAATCACATAAATGTACAGACTCGGGCATATCTTTCTTTTTCAAAGAAAAATAGATCTCTTCAGCCAAGAATGGAATTATTGGTGCTATCAATTTTGTTAAATTCAAAAGAGTATAATATAGGACTTCTGTTGCTTCCCTTTTTTCTGTTTCATCTTTTGGTTTTTGTAATCGTGCCCTAGACCTGCGAATATACCAAAGAGATAAATCATTAATAAAAAAGTTTTCAATAGCTAAAACAGCTTGGCTAGCTTTAAATTGATCTAAGTTTTGGGTTGCTTTTTCAATTACATTATTAAGCTTAGAAATAATCCATTGATCCAAAATATTCTTAGAATTTGGGATTTGGGATTTAGGATTTGGGATTTCTTCAACATATGTTTTAAAAAAACAAAAGCTATTCCAAAGAGTTAATAGTTTCTTTTTAGCCTCATCAACTGTATTGTAACCAAATCTTAAATCATAAATAATATTTTGTCTGGAATATAACCATCTCATAGGATCAGCTCCCATCTTTTCTACCCCATCATCAAACCAAATGGTGTTGCCCTTAGATTTATGCATTTCTTCTCCTTTTTCATCTTTAACAGTAGCATGGCCAAAAATTGTTTTAACAGGTGCTGTGTTATTCATCACCTGACTCATAACAATAAGAGAATAAAACCAATTTTTAAATTGGCCAGGAAAGGATTCACAAATAAAATCAGCTGGAAACCATTTTTTCCAATATTTTTTGTCTGAAGAATATTTAAGAGTAGAAAAAGAAACAATTCCTGCATCCAGCCAAGGATTGCCAACATCTAATATTCTGGAAACTTGTTTGCCGCATTTTAAACATTTAATTTTAACCTCATCTATCCATGGACGATGAGGAGAATGGTCTTCAAATTTTTCCCAACCAGAAACTGCTTTTTCTTTTAATTCTTGTTTTGAACCAATAACTTCAAAATGGCCGCACTCGCACTCAAAAATTGGAAGAGCTAAACCCCAATATCTTTTTTTAGAAATCATCCAATCGTGCATATTATTAAGCCAATCTATTTCTCTTTCTTTGCCAAAACTAGGAATCCACTCTATTTTTTTTACTGTTTTCTTTAAAGGTTCTCTTAAAGCATCCATTGAAATATACCATTCATCTACTAAGCGAAAGATTAATTCTGATTTACATCGCCAGCAAATGGGATATCTATGTGTATAATTTTCTATCTTAAAAACCTTTCCTTTTTCTTTCAGGTTGTCAAAGATTAAATCTCTGGTTTCGTTTTCACCCACTGATTTGTTGGTTAGAAAATCAAATCCTTGTAAATACTTACTTTCTTCGTTTGTTGGATTAATAACTGGAAGACTAAAGTCTTTGCTCAACTGAAAGTCTTCTTGTCCACAACCAGGAGCTATATGAACTATTCCTGTTCCCTCTTCAAAAGAAACCTCATCCCATAAAATAACCTTATGCCCGTTATTTTCTAAGGCCTGCTCAACAATAGGAAGTTCATCAAATATGCCTTCATATTTTAGACCCTCTAATTCTTTGCCTTTAAAAGTTTTAACTACCTTGCCTTCTGGAATTAAATCAACTTTTTCTTTAACAAGAATAAACGTTTCTTGTCCTTTTTTAACCTCAACATAATCTAATTCTGGATTAACAGCTAAAGCAACATTGCTCGGCAATGTCCAGGGAGTAGTTGTCCAAACCAAAAAGTAAGTGTTTTGTTTGTCTATAATTTTAAATTTTAGGAAAATTGATTTATGAACAACTTCTTTATATTCTTCAGACAAAATCTCATGTTGGGAAATAGCTGTGCCACAACGCGGACACCAAGGTACAACATCTTTACCTTTATACAACCAACCTTTTTCATGACATTTTTTTAAAAAACTCCAAATAGTGTAATTGTTCTCATCTGACATTGTAAAATAGGAATTGTCCCAATCCATCCACTGACCTAAACGAATTGATTGCTGGGTTTGAATCTTAGAATATTTCATTACTCTGGCTTTACAAGCTTTAACAAATTTTTCAATACCAAATTTTTCAATGTCTTTTTTAGATTTAAAGCCCATTTCTTTTTCTACTTCTACTTCCACCCAAAGCCCTTGGCAATCAAAACCATTTTGAAATCTTTGATCATAACCCCTCATTACCTTGTATCTTTGAAAAAGATCTTTATAGGTTCTGCCCCAAGCATGATGAACACCCATTGGATTATTAGCAGTAATAGGACCATCTAAAAAAGACCATCTTTTTTTTCCATGGTTTTTTTTCTGATATTTCTCAAAAATATTATTATCTTCCCAAAATTTTAGAATTTTATGTTCGTTTTGAACAAAGTCCATATTAATTTATTTCTTTTAAATCTCCCATTTTCATGGGAACACCATTTTTTCTTCGTTCTAAAGATTGTTCTTGATTTAATCCGTTTATCCAGTCTTCCAAAAGCCATAAAGGATCACCATGACCAATAATTAAAATGTTTTTTTGAGTATATTTTTCTTCTATTTCTTTTAATAATCCAATTACTCTTGTTTTAACATCGTTCCAGCTTTCACCTTCAGAAGGAGCAATGGTAAACTTTT
>JAUVYE010000012.1 GCA_030603245.1 bacterium
AAGCCTTTAGTCCCTGAAGAACTGTTTGAAGATAAGCGTAAAAAGAAGTTGGTGAAACAATTATTACATGTTTTTCCTTAAAAGCATATTCAATTAAATCATAAGTAGTGCTTTTAATCCCTCCGACTTGATTGATTAATAAATCATAATAAATGCCTTCTGAGGGAATAAACATAAAAGCAAAATCCATTGTTCCCTCCTCTGGTTTAATATATTTTGCTGTTTCTTCAATCCTTGTTTTCAAATCCTTTTTAAAAAGCTTTTCTAGTTTCTGTCTTTTTTCTGAATCTTTTTCTTCTATAATCTTATTATAGTTTTCCAAAGAAAACTTAGCATCAACTGGAATAATTTTTTCTTTAACAAAGATGACTGCATCAGCAATTATTCCATCTTTAAATTTATATTGACATTGATATTGATGAGGCTGGAATATGTTCTTTAATAAAGTTTCTAAGAAATACTCTCCTAAAATTCCTCTTTGTTTTGGATTAGCCAAAACATCTGTTAATTTGCTTACTTCAGTTTTAAGTTCTACAACGCGTTGATGATCAGAATGAATCTTTTCCAGCTCAGAAGTTACGTCTTTAATCAATCTGCCGCTTTCTCTGATTTGTTTTTCTAAAAAATCAATATTCTTTTCTCTAGAGTCTTTAATTTCTTCTCTAATATTCTTCAAATTAAGAAAGAGAATTACAAGTCCAGCACCAGCTGTTACAATAAAAAACACTATTAAAATTAAAGTAAAATCATCCATTTGATATCAAAAATCTTAACAAATTTAAACTATTTAGTCAAAGTTTTCAAGCGAGTAACTGACACACAACAAAAAGAATATAGATTAAAAATAAAAGAGATCCTTCTTTCTTAGTAATTTCACGCTCAGTTTTAATAAAATAAAGAAAGAATAAAGAGGAAATTATAAGGAAGAACCGGGCAATAGTAAATGGCGCAAAATTGGTTATTTTGATCGGACGAATTAAAGCTACTATTCCTAAGACCAAAGTGGATGGTATTATTACCGCACCCATTAAATCGCCCAAAACCATCCAATTTTGATCTGATCGAGCACAAGTAATAGCAAAGTATATCTCTGGTAAAGAATTTCCCAAAGCAACAACTAAAATACCGATTAATCCTAAAGACAGTTTTAATTCTTCAACCAGAAAAATAGCTGTACGAATTATTCCTTCAGTAGCTAACAAAAGAAGCATCAATCCCAAAATCACTTTTGCCAAATCCTTGATAAAAATTTTAAAACCCTTAATAGCTGAAACTTTGCTACTATCATAAACTTTAGTAAACCTTTCTTCTTTTGAAAAAAGCCAGAGAACATAAACAGTAAAGACTCCTATGAGCAAGATACCATCTTCCCTACCCAGAACTCCATCTGAAATTAATAATAATGGCAAAACAGCCGCACCAACAGTAAAGAGAGAGCTGGATTGAACCATTTTGCTCTTAGCTGGAAGTTTTTTGCCCAAAAAGGTGACTAAAGATATGGCTATGGTTAAATCTACTATATTGCCTCCGATAACGTCAGCAAAAGAAAGTTCAGGAATTCCATGCAAAATTGAAGAAAAACCCAGGAAAAGATTAGGAACAGAGCCAGCAAAAGCCATTACAAAAAAAGCGACCACAAACTCACGCCAACCCAAAAACATGGCTATTTTAGTTAAACTAGAAATTAATAATTTCCCAGCAAAAAAAAGAGCAAGACAAGAAATAAGAAAGATTGAGATATGTAGAATCATATAGCTTGTTTTTTAATAATAAAATGATGTTTGGTAATTTCTATTAAAATAAGGTCTATTAGGCCCAAGCTGATAATAATAGACCACTCATAAGGTCCAATAGCAGTAGTTTTTAATAGGGCCTGAAAAGGTGGTAAGTAGATTGCAGAAACAAGCATTAATATTCCGATAATAACAGATATGTTTAAAAATTTATTTGAAAAAATGTTCATTTGCCAAAGATTTTTTCTTAAGCTTTTACAAGCAAAAACGAATAAAAGAGAATCTACAGCCAAGGTTGCAAAGACGATAGTTCTTACATATACAATATCTTGAGTTTTTTGCCAGAGCCACCAAAATAAACCCAAAAGCATTAAATCAGTAATAATGCCAATAATGAAAATAATTGTTTTCATTTCCTGGGTTAATAACGGCGCATTGCGTTTTGCTGGAGGTTTTAACATAATATCTTTCTCTTTTGGCTCAAAAGCCAAAGCAATATCTGGCAATCCATCTTCAATCAAATTAACCCACAAAATCTGAGCAGCACTAATTGGTAAAGGCCATCCCATCATAATACCTACACCGATTAAAATAGTTTCAGTAAAAGAATCAGCAAGTAGATAAGTGATAATTTTACGGATGTTGTCTAAGATCTTTCTTCCCTCTTCAACAGCATCAACAATAATAGAAAAATTATCATTTAAAAGGACTAAATCAGCAATTTCTTTAGCAACATCAGTTCCTGAACCAAGGACCATTCCAATATCTGCTTTTTTTAAAGCAGGAGCATCATTAACGCCATCGCCTGTCATGGCCACTACCTCTCCTCTTTTTTGCCAATTTTCCACTATTCTCATTTTATGTTTTGGCTCTACTCTAGCATAAATAGAGATGTGCTTAATTATCTCTTGGAATTGTTCATCTGAAAGATTGTCCAGGTCTTTTCCTTCTATAATATTTTCTTTTTTTACAGGCAAACCAATTTGTTTAGCTATTGCTTTGGCTGTTAACTTGTGATCTCCAGTAACAATAATTGTTCTGATGCCTGCGCGTTTGCAGATTCTAATTGATTTTTTAACTTCTTTTCTAAGAGGGTCTTCCAAACCAATCAAACCAGTAAAAACCAAATCTTGACATATTTTTTCTATTATTTCTTCGCCTGAAAGATTGTTAATTTCTTTATAAGCAGTAGCAATAACCCTTTGTCCTTTACCAGTAAGCTCATTTAATTTTTCTTTTATTTTTTCGCTTCTCAATTCAGTTAATCCCTTTTTATCTTTATTAACTTCTATATATTTTGAAAGTTCTAATATTTTTTCCGGTGCCCCGCAAACAAATAAAATTCCTTGCTTTTCATTAATTTTATATAAACTAGCAAGATATTTGTGAATCGGATCAAAGGGCATTTCTTGGATCTTTTCAAACCCTTCTTGTTCTTTTTTTATGTTAATACCAAACTCAATTGCGCCTAAAAGCAGCGCTTTACTAGTTGGATCTCCTCGCACAACCCAATCTTTTTTAGGTTCTTTAGGGTTTTCAATAAAAGCTTCATTGCATAAAGCAACTGTTTTAAAAACTGATAAAGGATTGTTTTTTTCATTTTCTATTATATGATCTCCGCTTAAAACCTGGGTCACTTTCATTTTACCTTCGGTCAAAGTACCAGTTTTATCTGTGGCAATTATAGATGTGCTTCCCAAGGTTTCAGCTGAGGCTAATTTTCTGACCAAACCTTGTTTTTTTAGGATTTTTTGCATACCTAAAGCCAAAACAACTGTTATGCAAACAGGTAATCCTTCAGGAATAGCAGCTACAACCACTGCTATAGAGGTAATGAACATTTCGTTGAAGCCCCTACCCTTAATAAGTCCTTCAACAAAAATAAAAAGACAGATAAAAACAATGATTAGACTAATGAGTTTTGAGAAATGTGCTACTTTTTCTTGATACGGAGTTTGTTCTTCTTTTGTCTCTTTTACCATTTGGGTAATTTTTCCGATTTCTGTCTGAGTTCCTATCTCAGTAATAACGATTTTTGCTTTTCCATCTTCAACCACTGTTCCCATGTAAACCATATTATCTCTATCAGCTAATGATGTTTTTTCTGAAAGAACAGTAACAGTTTTATCAGCAGGTAACCATTCTCCAGTTAAGGTCATTTCATTAATTTTAAGATTATACGATTCAATAATTCTGCCATCGGCTGGAACTTTATCTCCGGGATGCAAAATAACCATATCTCCTGGCGTTAATTCTTCAGAATCAATGATTTTAAAATTTCCATCTCTTAAAACCTGCGCAAAAGACTTAGCTACTTTTTTTAGCTCTTTTAGTGCTTGTGATGCTTTGTTTTCTTGAAAAAAACCAACAAAAACATTAACAATAGTTGCTCCAAAAATAATGATTGAGTCCCCGTATTCTTTTAAAAATAAAGTAACAAACCCTGCAATTAAAAGAATATAAATCAAAGGGCTTTTAAATTGCCTTAAAAAGATTTTAATCCCAGAAAGAGTTATTTCTTCAGGAAGTGAGTTCTTACCGAATTCTTTCTGACGTATCCCTATTTCTTCTTGACTTAGTCCTTTCTTGAGATTTGTCTTTAGGATTTTAATTACCTCTTTGGTTGATAAGTTGTGCCAAAAAATTCCAGCCATTTATGCATTATACACGAAAAAGAACTTCGGTTGAAGTTCTTTGAGTGTGGCCCCAACGGGAATCGAACCCGTGTTCCCAGCTTGAGAAGCTGATGTCCTAGGCCACTAGACGATGGGGCCCTTTTTACATGCTATCAGATTAATATTTTTTTTCAATAATATTATTCGTAATCAGGAGGAATTTGTTGGTAACTGACAATATATTCTGCTATTTTTTTAAAAACTGGCAATGCTGAATATTCAGCAGTTTTAGTTTCTGGCTTATCAAGCTTGACTAAAATTAAGACCCTGGGATTAAAAGCAGGAAGCCAGCCAATAAAACTTTGTCTGGTTTCTTCTGAATAACCCTTTTTTTCTTCGTAAGGAATAAGAGCGGTTCCAGTTTTACCAGCAATATAATAGCCGGGGATTTGAGCTTTTCTGGCAAACCCTTTTTCAATCACATTAACCAACATTGCTGTTAATTGACGGGCTGCTTTTTGAGAGATTATTGAATCTGATACAATCTCAGTTTCTTTCTTTTCAACCATTTTTCCGTTTTCCCAAATTTCATCTACCAGATATGGCTGAATTAATTTTCCACCATTAGCAAGAACGCAATAAGCTCTAACTAATTGAATTGGTGTCATGTCAATTCCCTGACCAAAAGAAGCTGTAGCAAAATTTACTTCATACCCTTTTTTCAATTCTTCATTCCCAGAGTAAACCTCTCTTAAATCAATTCCTGTTTGCTCAAAAAAACCAAACTTATCAAGGTATTGTAAAAAAAGCTCATTGCCAATTTGTCTCTGGACGAAAACAGCACCAGTATTAACTGATTTTTCCAAAACTTCAGTCATTGGTATTTCTCCATAAACTCTTTGTTCATAATTATAAATAGGCCAACTTCCAATATTAACCACACCAGTATCAATATAAGTGGTTTCAGGAGTTATTTTTTCTTCGTTGAGCGCAATAGCAAATGTAATTGCTTTAAGAACAGAACCTGGTTCAAAAACTTTTTGAGTAACGCTGTTTTGGAAAATATCTAAGTCACCCATAAGAGCAAATTCTTTGTACTGATTAGGATTAAAATTAGGAAAATTTGCTAAAGCTAAAATTTTTCCAGAATTAGGTTCAATAACTATAATTTGACCTGATTCAATTTCTAAATTGTCTTTTGCTTCAGCCAATAATTTCTCAGCCATAAACTGAATTTTATAATCTAAGGTTAAAATAAGGTCAGTTCCTTTGGACCCAATCATTTCATTATAATGTTCTTCTAGCCCATATTGACCGCTATCTCCTCCACCTAAAAATCCGATTAATTGAGAAGCTAAAGATTCTTGAGGATAATACCTGCCTTTTTCAATATCTAAATAAACACCATCTAAATTAGAAGCACTTAAGAGCTCTGCTTCTTTTTCGTTGAGTTTGTTTTTTATAATTACGTATGATTTGTTTGTTTCCAATTTTTCTAAAATAGAATTTTCTGATAAATCAAGGATTTGGCTTAGCTTTTCAGCAGTTTCTTTAAAGTTTTTAATCTCTTTAGAAAGAGCCCAAGCCAAAGGCCAATTTTTATTGATAGCTAAAGACTCTTTATTACTAAAAAAAATCTCTCCTCTTTCAGTCTGATCACTTTCAGGAAGGATATGAAGTCCCTGAGACAAAGCCTTATATAAATCCCCCTTCCTTATTTGAATATCAATTAAGCGGCTGATTAAAGCCGCTGAGAAAAGAACAAGCATTAAAAAAACAAAAGTAAGTTTAAAACCCTTCATTTGTTTTAACTACTGATGGTTCTAAGATTTGAATATATTTTACTTGATTTGCTTTCTCGAAATTTTTATTTTCAAGATAATCTTCAATATTCTTAAGAGAGGTTGAATGAGCTAAATTAATTTCTAAACCTTCTCTACTGTCTGAAAGTTGACTCAATTTGTTTTGACAATCATTAATTGTGAAAACATCTCGAGCAAAATAATTGACTTGTAAAATAAGAGAAAATAAAAGGAAAAATACAGAAATAAAAGATAAAGTCCAGAAAGTTTTTGAGTGAGTAAGAGTATATTGCATAGTTTATTTTTTATATTTTTATTGCTGCTCTTAACTTGGCACTACGCGACCTGGCATTAATTTTAATTTCCTCATTATCCGCTCTAATTGGTTTTTTAGTATTAATTTGTAAAACTTGTTTTTGGGCTTCTTGTTTTAGAAAGTTTTTAACAATTCTGTCTTCAAGTGAATGAAAAGAGATTACAACTATTCTGCCTCCTGGTTTTAAGATTTCAATTGCTTGTGGTAAAACTTTAATCAAATTATTCAATTCATCATTTACAGCAATTCTTAAGGCCTGAAAGGTTTTTGTGGCAAAATGAATTTTACGATGTTGATACCAGATTGGAACTACTTTCTTTATAATTTGGACTAATTGAGAAGTTTTTTTTATTGGTATTGCTTTTCTTGTTTTAATAATCTCTTGTGATATTTTTTTCGCAAACCTTTCTTCTCCATATTCTTTTAAAATTTGCTCTATTTCTTTTTGTGAATATTCATTTACAATCTTATCTGCAGTTAAATAATTTTGAGCTTTGTATCTCATGTCCAGACTTTCTTGTTTTCGAAAAGAAAATCCCCTTTCTGATTTTTCTAAATGCCAGCTGGACATTCCCAGGTCAAGTAATATTCCTGAAACTGGACCAAACTTTTGTTGTTTAACAATATTCTTTAGGTTTGTAAAATTATCACAAACAAGAACTATTCTTTCTTTAAATCTTGTTTTAAGACTTAATTCACAGTTTTCAATTTGTTTTAGGTCTTGATCTATGCCCAGTACCCTACCCTCAGGACCATTTTTCTCAAGAATTGCTAGGGTATGACCTCCTTCTCCAATAGTGGCATCAATAAAATTTTCATTAGGTTCTGGTTTAAGAAAGCTTAGAACCTCTTTTTTAAGAACAGGTATGTGAATCATTAAATTATTAAATTCCAAGTTCTTTAAGATTAGCAGCTAAATTTCCCAGATCTTTTTCCATTTTTCCTCTATAGATTGCCCATTTTTTAGCATCCCAAATCTCTAACCTATTAGAGAGCCCACAAACTACTGCATTTTTTTTAAGACCAGCATATTTTTTTAAATATTCTGGGATAAGAATTCTGCCTAATTTATCTAGAGCAACCTCCATTGCTCCTGCTAACATAATTCTTGAAAATCCCCTAGCATCAGCCTGACTAACAGGTAACTTTCCTAATTTATCAGACATTATTTTCCATTCTTTTTGGGGATAAACAATCAAACAATTTTCAAAACCACGTGTAATTATTATTGTTTTACCTAATTCTTTTCTAAACCTGATTGGAAGAGCCAATCTTTTTTTAGTATCAATTGTATGTCTGTATTCTCCAATAAACATAGTTATCCACAAGTTTTAGGGGTTTTACCATAGTTATCCACAACTATCCACCTCATATTCTTTATATCCCACTTAATAGCACTTAGTCAACCCTTGTTTCCCACTATTAAAAATCCCGATAAAATCAAATACTTTTCCACAAAGAATCCACAATTGAAAACAAAAAAAACCCTTTGCAGGGATTTTGATTTAATACTTAAAACTAACTACTTAATACTAATTTATCTTTAGTTTAAAATTAAAATCCATTATTTTATTTAATTGTTAAATTTTTATGCTTCTCTAAACCTTCTGCATAATGTTGTTGAATTTGAGCTGAAGTCAGGGCTTGTTCGTAGATAAAGACTTCGTCAATAAAACCATCAAACCAAACTTGCCCAGAATTAAAATATCTACCCAATGTAACTGTACCGATTCTTAGTTTACTGGTAGAACCCCCATTAAATAATCTCTGTCCTTGAGATTTATTATTAAGATACAAATCCATAGTATTGCCGTCCCAAGTAGCGACTATATGAGACCATTGATTTGTCTGAATAGTGTCCGTATATCCTAAATAGCCACTTGTCGAACCATCTTCTGCTCTTAAATAAAAACCTGCTCCTCTGCAATGTAAAATAAACGGCGAAGAATTTAAAATATTCGTATTCAGAACCTCAGGTTTAATCCAAACTGCTAATGTCAAGGCGCCATATCCTCCCATCGCTGGTATTTGAACATAATCATTCATGCCGTCGAATCTCAAAGCACTGCCCAAAATCCCGCCTTCATGAGTAGCTCCGTTAATAGTGCCATGATTTCCATAGCCTGAAGAATCTAAAGCAGTATTATTTGTCTCTTCAAACCTCCAAATCCCTACTGCATAAGCACCAAGAGTATGTTGAATAGTATGACTAAAATCTAAAGCTTTAGCGATTCTAGCTTTCTCTCTAGTTCCTTTTAAATTCACTAAAACAATGCTAGAAATTAACCCAATTATAGCAATAACTACCAAGAGTTCTATTAAGGTGAAACCTTTATTTCTCATTTTTAGAATATAAGCTTTTACTTAATACTAATTTATCTTTAATTCAAAATTATCAGGCAAAACTTTTACCCTATCCCCTCTTTTTAATTTATTGCTTAATATTGCTTTGGCCAAAACATTTTCTACCTTATTTTGAATTACTCTTCTCATTTGTCTGGCACCAAAAACAGGATTATATCCCAATTCTACGATTTTTTCTTTAAGCTCTTTTGTTATTATCAAATCAATATCTTTTTCTTTAAGATTTTTTTGTAGCTTTTTAAGCATTAATTCAGCAATATCTAGAAGATTGTTTTTGGTCAGGGGCGTAAAAACAACAACATCATCAAATCGATTAATAAACTCTGGTCTAAAAATACTTTTTTCAAAAACATAGTCTAAAAGTTTTTGTTTAACATTTCCCCATTTTTCTTTATCTTCTAATGCCTTGAGAATTATTTTATAACCAGCATTAGATGTTGCAATTATAATAGAATCTTTGAAATGAACTTTTCTTCCAACGCCATCGGTTAAAAAACCTTCGTCTAAAACCTGTAAAAATAAATTTAAAATATTAGGATGAGCTTTTTCAATTTCATCAAGCAAAATTAGAGAAAAAGGATTTTCTCTGATTTGGGTGGTGAGCAAACCTTGTTCTTTAACAGAACCAATCAAACGAGAAATATCTTGTAATGTTTGAAATTCTGACATATCCAACCTGATCATTTTAGTTTCTGAACCAAAATAAACTTCTGTCAAAGCTTTAGCTGTTTCTGTTTTGCCAACCCCAGTTGGTCCCAAGAAAAGAAAGCAACCCAAAGGTCCTTTTCTAATAGTTACTTGAGCCCTTGCTCTACGCAAAGAAGCTGATATTTCATTAACCGCTTTATCTTGATTAATGATTCTTTTATGAATCAGTTTTTCTAAGTTGAGTAAAATCTTTTTCTCTTTTTCTTCTATTTTTCCAACTGGAATCTGGATTTTTTCAGAAATAACTTTGGAAACGTGAGAAGATAAAACTATTTTTTCTCTTATGCTTGTTACATAAACTACTGTTTCATTTAAAATATCCAATGCTTTTTCTGGAAATGGAAGATTGGGAAAATAACGATCAGTATAGGCTATAATGTCACGAAGAACAGGATAACTAATGAATTTTTTATACTTAAACTCCAAGCCTAAAGCTACTTTTTCCAAAAGTATCAAGGTTTCTCTTTCTGAAATCCCAGCAACTTCAACTTTATTAAAAAGAGATAAGAGAGAAGGATTTTGTTCAATGTTTTTATGAAGACCAATAAAATCAGTAATAGCAAAAACCTGGAATTGAGGAAATTTTAAATAGGAAGACAAAATTCCTGAAATATCAATTGTTCCTGGTTTTTCTTTGCCTCCAACAAAATTATGAAATTCATCAATAAATAAAATGATATTGCCAGCCCTAAGTACTTCTTGAAAGATTTGATCTAAAACAGCTTCTATTTCTTCCTTGTTTTCTAATTGAGCAAGCAGTGATGGTAAATTTAACTCTTTTATTCTTTTATAATTGATTTCGGGCAAACTTTGACCTAAAATGCTCTTAGTAGCTAATGCCTGTAAAACAGATTTTCGACCTGTTCCTGGTTCTCCAATCAATAGAACATTATTGTCTTCTTCTATCCCTGCTAAAATCCTTTCTATTTGTTTTAATTCTTTTTGATGACCAACCACTTCTGGAAAACCCATATTTGCAACCTTTTCTGACCAATCTACTGAAAACTTATCTAAAATAACAGTAAAGCCAGCTGTCCATTCTTTGGCCAAAGTTCCTTTTTTAAGCAAGTTTTCATATTCCCACCATCTTTCCCTTTTTCCTATTTTTTCTTTTAAAGACTCTAACCACCAAACCAAATTTTCTATATCTTGTTTTTTTAATGAAGTATCAATAAGAATCTTTTTAAAAACTAAATTATAATTAGCAAGAGCAATTAAAATGTCTCCTGCTTCAATTCTTTGCCCATTTCTTTTTTGAGCTATTTTCAAAGATTCAAGGATTATTTGTTCAAAATCTTTAGAGTATAAAATCTCTTTAGTCGAACGGTTTTCAGAAATTTTAAAATGCAGCTCTAAAATTTTCTTTATTTCTTCTATACTCAAAAGAACTCTGGAAAAGATAAAATTTAATTCTGAATTGTTTTTTAAAAGAAAATAAAACAAAACAGAGGAATCAATCCCAAGAAGTTTTTTCTTTTTGGCGAATCGTTTTGAACTATAAACAGTTTTAGCTACTTCAAAACTTAAAAATTCAGCTAAATTGTATTTTTCAGGATTTTTAACAACTTCTTTCAATTCAATATTTATCTTAGGTTTCTTTAACCTCCAATTAAAGAAACATTCTTTTAACCAACAGCTTATTGCTAAGATTCCAAAAAACAAAGACAAGCCAAGCATTTTTTTATTCAATTCTAAAGTAAAGTTCTGTGGCAGGAATCCATATAAAAATATCAGAAAATTAAGAACAAACAAAACGCTAAAGCATTTCTTGAAAAACTTAACAAACCTGAAAATTAGAGTTCTTTGCCACTGAACTGCTTGAAAAATAGCTGTTTTTTCTAAGTTAAAGTTAAACATTTTTATTTAGAATAAGTAAGATGTCTTTTTAATCCAGCTAAATAATGTTCTTGAATTTGAGCGGCCGTCAGCATCTGATTGTAAACACTGACTTCATCGATTTTACCTTGGAAATATCCAGAGTTAGTATATCTAGTAGCAATGCGGAGATTAGTACTAATAGTAGTAGACTCTCCAGAACCTGTATCAACTAATTTTCCATTTATATACATTTTTATTGTAGAAGTATCATCGGTTACAACAATATGAGTCCATTCATTAATGTTCCAATCCAAATCCTTAGCCATCACACGATTCTCAAAACAGATATTTCCGGGAATAGTTCCACACGTTCCCCCAGTATAATTTTTAATAAACCACCAGGTCCCAGGACTTCTATTATCAAGAAAATACTGATTAGCATTTTTATTAGGAGTATTAAACCAAAACTCAATAGTCATAGCCCCGTTTAGTCCTACATCTCCATTTATTTGAACCCAGTCATTTCCATCAAAACTTAAAGCAGAACCTAAAATTCCATTTGTATGAGTAGCCCCAGTAATAGTGCCATCATTTCCATAGCCTGAAGAATCTAAAGCAGTATTATTTGTCTCTTCAAACCTCCAAATCCCTACTGCATAAGCACCAAGAGTATGTTGAATAGTATGACTAAAATCTAAAGCTTT
>JAUVYE010000001.1 GCA_030603245.1 bacterium
AGATGCTGGACAGTCTGCCGTAACCCGGCAAGGGTTACCATACCCTGTCGCTCCATTAGTCTCAAGTGGTATCAATACCAATAAAACAATTAACAAAAATAACGGTATAAAAAATATTTTGACAAGCGATATTAATGACATATCTTGATTTTTAACATTATGCGATTGCATATTCTTCAACCCTATATCACTATATTATAAAACTATATCATAAACAAACAATTGTTCACTCGTAAAAATTATCTGTTTATTGCCACAAGAGCACACCGACTCTCTGCAATCCGGTGAAGGATTGCCATAATGGGTGCATATCCTATTTGAGACATGCTCCAGTTTGTGTTCATCACTTAGTATCATTTTTACATCGTCATAGTCTTTGACAAATACAACATCATCCACACACAACAGTGTTTCATCGTCTTTTTCTACACACTCAAATAACGATGCTAACCCATCTTTGTAGAAATCTGCGATTTCTACACCAAGTTTGTCATAATTTATTAAATAGGGTTTTCCTTTTGGGTTCATTCTCTGCCCACCAGCTCTATGAACCCAATCAAAACCAAAACAAGCGTGTGTTTTGCCGCAGGCAAAGCAAAAATTGGAGTTATCATAATAATATTTTTTAGGTTGACAATCCAATAGTCCTAATCGATAATCTACTATTTCTTTCATATATTCTGTAAAAGAAGAGTACAATTCAGTAATGTTTTTTAAATATTTTAACTCTTCAACAGAGTAAATAAAAAAGAAATAATATAGAAAACCCAAAATTAATAAAAATAAGAGAAAAAATCTAGTAAATAAAACAAAGTTTTTCTTAGCTCTAAAAGTCATTAAATTATTTTAACATATTTAATAAAATACAGAAATAATTTGAATTAACTTGACTTTTACAAAGATTATATTAAAATAATTACAGTATAGAACCTTGTCAGATGTATAGGAGATAAATGAAAGATGAAAAGAAAATGGAAAATACTCCTGGTTGGGTTAATAATCCTAAGTATCGGTATTGCCTTGAATTATGAAAATATCAAGTACTCCCCGTTCACCTCAACCTCTGAACCTGAAACCGAGATAGAACCTTCCCAAGAAATAGAACTTCCCCAAGAAGCCATCTCTGGAAAGATTGCTTTCCTTTCCACTCGCATCCACGGCAGTTGGGCTATTCATACCATGGATACTAATGGAAGCAATCAAAGTGAACTTTACGATTGGACTATCTATTACCCGGATATTAGATGCATTTCTACCAACTCTATTACCCTGATTGCTCCATCCCCTGATGGAAAAAAGATTGCCTTTGTTGGCCCAGGACTTTCTTCAGTAGAGGGAGGATTCGAAGGATGGAAAGAAGACATCTATCTCATAAACATTGATGGAAGTGGTCTAATAAAACTGACTGATGATCTTGAGCGAGATTCATATCCTTCCTGGTCACCCGATGGAAAGAAGATTGTCTTTAGTTCGAGACGCGATGGTTACTGGCAAATCTACACCATGGACGCGGATGGAGGTAATCAAGTTAGAATTACTAAAATTGATGGCTTTGACCCTGATTGGTCCCCTGATGGAAAAAAGATTGCCTTTGTTTCTAGCGGTCTAGTATGTAGTGTTTGGATCATGAATGCCGACGGAAGCAATCCTACAGCAGTTATTGGGGCTATTGGTAGGCGTCCCAGATGGTCACCTGACGGAAAGAAGATTGTTTTTCAATCTTTATACACTCACCAAGACCCTGATGAAAACCCTTATTATGCATGGGAAATTCTCGTGGCTCATATTCGCGAAGGCGATTTACCTCGGATAGTTAAATTAACTAACGAAAACCCGCTGAACCCTTATAACATGACCCATGTTAAAATTGGTAAAGGTTACCAGGGTCATCAGAATCCTTCCTGGTCATCTGATGGAAAAAAGATTTTTTTCAATCTAGCCCTTCACGATGATATACAAATCTATGTTATGAATGCTGATGGAAGCAATCATGTCAAGCTTACAGAAAAAGGAACAAATCAGTACCCCATTTTTTTACCAACTCCTAAAAAATAAGGAGTAAACCAACCCTAAAACCCTAAGCAAAAAGCCTAGGGATTTTTTTAATTTCAAGCTTTACGAAAAATCAAGTTTATTTTGGCTTATTTCTTTTTGGCTTTAATCACCTCATCAACAATACCATATTTTTTAGCATCTTCGGCTGATAAATAAAAATCTCGGTCAGTATCTTTTTCAATCTTTTTCAATGATTGACCAGTATGTTGAGCTAAAATCTGATTTAATTTATTCTTAATTTTCATAATCTGCTTAGCAGTAATCTCAATTTCTACTGCTTGTCCTTTTACACCCCCAGCTACTTGATGCAAGAGAATCTCGGAGTTGGGAAGAGTAAATCTTTTGCCCTTATTGCCGGCTGCTAATAAAACAGCGCCCATTGAACCAGCTAAACCAACACAAACAGTAGAAATAGGACATTCAATATATTGCATTGTGTCGTAAATAGCTAAACCTGCTGTGACTGAGCCGCCAGGAGTATTAATATAGAGCTTAATGTCTTTTTTCGGATCTTTAGAAGCTAAAAATAAAAGTTGAGCAATAACTGAGTTGGCTAAATTATCATCTACCATACCACCCAAAAAAATTATTCTGTCTTTTAAAAGACGGGAGTAAATATCATATGCTCTTTCTCCGCGACTAGTTTTTTCAATTACAGTTGGAATTAAGATCATTTTCTAAAAATTTCTTACTTAATCTTTAAGAAAGCTTTCTAATAAACTAAATGCTTTCTCATGCTTTAATATTTCTTTAGTATAGCTTTTTAGCCTTTCAGAATCAATGTCTTTTTGGAACCCAAAACCTGGGCTTTTTTTCAATTCTTCCTCTATCTCTTGATCACTAACCAAGATTTTTTCTTTTTCTCCAATCTGTTTTAAGACTAAAGAGCTTTTAACTCTTTTTTCCACTTCAGGACCAAAAGAATCTAAAAGCTGTTTTTCTGTTTTATTAATTTTCTTTAAATATTCTTCAAAACTAATCTGTAATGTTTGCAACACTCCTGTTTTAACGTTCTGAAGCATTCTTTTTTTTTCTTGTTCAACCAAAATTTCAGGAATCTCTAATTTACATTTTTCAGCTATTTTTTCCAATATTTCTTGGCGCAATCTTTCTTTCTCCCATCTTTCCTTTTCCTGTCTCATCTTTTCTATTTCCTCCCTGGTCACTTCAACTTTTTTTCTTTTAATTCCAGAAATAATCTTTTGATAATCAGGCAATTCAATTTCAGACATAACCCAAACTTTTGCTTTGAATTCAAAAGCATTGTTTTTAGCTATTTTAAGAATCTCAATTTCTGGAGCAGCAATTGCTTCAATATTTTTTTCAGAAATTGCTTTAGCATAATTTTCCTGAATTGCATAATCAGCAGCTGTCGTTAAAATCCTTTCCTGACTAATGCTTTTTTCAATCATTTCTTTGGGTGCTTTGCCTTTTCTAAAACCCTCAATCTCTAAATCTTTGCCCAAGCTTAAAATAGCTTTTTCTATAAAACCATTAAATTCCTCGATTGGAACTTCAATTCTCAATTCAATTTGAGATTTGGCAAGTTGTTGAACAGATATTTTCATTAGCCAAACAAACTATATTTTACAATTAAAGGCGCAAACACAGTAGCTACTAAAGACATAACAGTGATTAAGGTATTGATAGTGGGACCAGCTGTGTCTTTAAACGGATCTCCAACAGTATCGCCAATAACAGCTGCTATATGAGCTTTAGAACCTTTTCCTCCCAAATTTCCATCTTCAATATATTTCTTGGCATTGTCCCAAGCTCCTCCTGCATTTGACATGAAAAGAGCAAAAACTATTCCGCTAACAATACTCCCCCCTAAAAATCCTCCTAAAGCATATTTCCCCAACAAAAAGCCAACAGCTAATGGGAAAGCTATTGACAAAAAGCCAGGCAAAACTAATTCCTTTAAAGCTCCCTTAGTTGCAATATCTACACATCTTGCATAGTCTGGTTTTGCTTTTCCTTCCATTAAGCCTGGAATTTCTCTAAACTGCCTTCTAACTTCTTCAATCATACGAGCTGCATTTTTTTGAACTCCTAAAATTAAAAGAGCAGAAAGAAATGGCGGTGCCATGGCTCCAATAAATAAACCAACCATAACATCAGATTTCATTAAATTTAAACTCTTAATATCAACCAATTCAGAATAAGCTGCAAAAATAGAAAGAACAGTTAAAGCCGCAGCTCCAATAGCAAAACCTTTAGTAATTGCTTTTGCAGTGTTGCCGGCTGCATCTAATTTATCAGCTATTTTAACCACTTCTTCTCCCAAACCTGATTGTTCAGCAATTCCTTTAGCATTATCAACAATAGGACCGTAAGCATCAGTTGAAATTATCATTCCAACAATAGACAACATGCCTACAGCTGAAATTGAAACCCCATAAACACCAACCAAATTAAAAGAAATTAGAATTGCAGCACAAACTCCAATTATTGGAGGTAAAATACTCATTAAGCCATAAGAAAAGCCAGACAAAATATTCATGGCTGCTCCGGTTTTTGAAGCCTCAGCGATTTTTAGAACTGGTGCTTTATCAATTGAAGTAAAGTAGTCAGTCGTAATTCCAATAATGACTCCGGCAATTAGTCCTGAAATAGTAGCTAAGAAAATTTTGAATCCTTGATCTTCAAGACCTAAATAATTAATCAGTAAAAATGCCAAAATAGCAAAGAAAAAGCAAGTTAAATAAGTTCCATTATTAAGAGCTGCTCCTGGATCCTGGTTTTTAGTTCTAACAAAAAAAGTTCCGATTAAAGAAGCAAATATTCCAATTGCTCCAATTAAAAGAGGTAAAATAATAAAATCTATTCCCAAAGTTCTTCCCAAAATCATTGATGCCACCACACAAGCAATGTAAGAATCAATTAAGTCAGCGCCTGTTCCAGCAACATCACCAACATTATCTCCTACATTATCAGCAATAACAGCTGGGTTTCTAGGATCATCTTCTGGAATTCCTAATTCTACCTTTCCAACCAAGTCTGCTCCAATATCAGCAGTTTTAGTAAAAATTCCTCCGCCTGCCTTAGCAAAAAGGGCTAAAGCTGAGGCTCCAAAGCTGAAACCCAATATAATATCTAATCCCTCTGGTCCAAAAATAAAATACAGAGTGCTTATTGCCAGTAATGCCATCCCAACAATTGATAATCCCATAATTGCTCCGCCATAAAAAGCAACCTTAAAAGCATCATCTAAACTTCCTCGAGCAGCATTAGCAGTTATAACATTCGCCCTTACGGCAGCTGCCATGCCTAAAAAACTAGCTAATGCTGTACAAACTGCTCCTAAAACATAAGCTACAGCAACTTGAAAACTCAACAAAATCCAAAGTAAAACAGCCATGATTAAAACAAAAACAGCTAAGGTTTGATTTTGTCTTTTTAAATAGGCATTAGATCCTTCCCTAATAGCATCCGCAATCTCAATCATTTTTTCTGTCCCTTTTTCCTGTTTAACTAAGTTAGAAAAGAGATAAAGTGCGGCTAAGATTGAAATAATACCAGAGATTGGAGCAATTATTAGTGCTTGCATATTTTTTGTTTTTTTATTTATTTTTTATTTTTTTCTTTTTTGATTTCTTTTTAGGAGTTGTTTCTTTTTTTTCCTCTTTTTTTTCTTCCTCCTGTTTTTCTTCCAACTCTACCTCAGAACCCCTAACATCAATTTTCCAGCCCGTAAGTTTGGCAGCCAATCTTACATTTTGACCGTCTTTACCAATAGCTAAAGATAATTGATCTTCTGGAACAACACAAAGAACTTTATTTTTGGGTAAAACTTTTACCTCTAAAACCTTGGCTGGAGATAAAGCATTAGCAATAAATTTTTCTGGGTCTTCTGACCACTCAATAATATCAATTTTCTCTCCGCCCAACTCATTGATCACTGCCTGAACTCTTGTTCCCCTTTGACCTACAGATGCTCCAATCGGATCAATTTCTTCAATAGTGGAAGCAACCGCAATTTTAGTTCGAGAACCAGGCTCTCGAGCAATAGACTTTATCTCAACCTGACCAGCTGCAATCTCAGGAACCTCTAATTCAAACAGTTTTGAAATTAATTTAGGATAAGCTCTTGATAAAAAAATTTTAGGACCCTTGCTCGTATCTTCCACCTTAAGAACAAAAACTTTTAATCTTTGACCAGGCCGATAAAACTCTCCAGGAACTTGCTCTTCTCTAATTAAAATTCCCAAGGCCTTACCAATATCAAAAAAAACATTTCTGCCTTCAATACGTTGAACAATTCCAGAAACAATTTCTCCTTGCTTATCTTGATATTCTTCAAAAATACTTTCTCGTTCTGCCTCTCTTAATTTCTGCATTATTACTTGTTTAGCAGTTTGGGCAGCAATCCGACCATAATCTTTTTGGGCTTTAAGAGAAATTTTAAGCTCGTCGCCAGGTTTAATCTTTTTCTTTATTTTCTTTGCTTCATCAATCATAATATGTTTTTCTGGATTAAACTTGATTTTCTTGTCTTCCTCTTCTTTTACTTTTTCGCTTTTAATCTCTTCTAATTCTTCCTCCGAATAAATCATACTTTCATCAACCACTATTTTAATTTGTAAAAACTTAACTTTACCTGATTCTGAATCAAGTTTGGCTTGGATAATTTGTCCCCTTTTTCCGTAGTCTTTTTTATAAGCAGCAGCAATTGCCTGTTCAATGGTTTCTAAAACCTTTTCTGAAGAAATACCTTTTTCTTCAGCAATCTGCTTAACTGCTGATGCAAAATCTTTTAAATCCATGTTGTTTTTAATAAAAGCGTCCGTTTTTTAACGGACCTGCCTTTAAGTATAACAAAGTCTATTTACTTGTCAACTTTTTAACTATTTTCTTTATTCTAAAGTCCTTAGTAACATCATCATCAAAAATTAAACGATTTCTGAATAAACGACACTTGTCTTTAGATTGTTTTAATTCCTGTATTGGACTTAAACGCTTTAAGAAAATAGGAAGAAGAGATAAAACAGCAAACAACCTAATATATGATAAACCAAGCTTATCACTATAATAAATTACTGTAGCTAAAGCCACAATAGTACCAATACAAAGATTCCAAATTATTCCTAATGAAATAAGAGGAATTAAGAAAAGTTTTAAAAACTCAGGATTAAAAGCCAAAAGCGCTCCCCCAAAAGTTCCTATGCCCCTGCCTCCATTAAAACTTAAAAACAAAGACCAATTATGTCCTATCACAACTGCTACTCCGCATAAAACCTGAACTAAAGCCGGCTCTCCATAATGTTGAGCTATTTTGACTGAAATATATCCTTTTAAAATATCAAAGAGGCCGGTAAAAAATCCTTGCAAAAACCCTATATTCTTGAAAACATTAGAGCCAGATGTTTTTCTCCATCCAATTTCTAAAATGTTTTTTCTGGTTGAAACTTTAGTAAAAATATATCCAAAAGGAATAGAGCCTAAAATATAAGATAAGAATATATATAAAATACTCATTTTTTCTTTAATTTTAATCTTCCCTTTTCTTTAACAGCTTTTACAAACTGTTTAACTAATTTTTTAACATCTTTGGTTTTTTCAGCCGCTGTTCCAACAAAAATACAATCAGCACCTGCCTCAATAACCTTACCTGCCTGAGCTGGGGTTCTGATCCCGCCCCCAACAATATAAACCATATCACCAATTGTTTTTCTTACAGCTTTTATTATTTCAACAGGAATATGATCAAAAGCAGCTGAACCAGCATCAGTAAAAACAAATCTTTTACCTGATAATCTGGCAGCTAAAGCTAAAGCAGCAGCAATGTTTGGTTTGTTTCTGGGAACCAAATTCGCATCTCCTACCCAGCCAGCTGTTCCTCCTGGATCAAACAAAATATAACCCAAAGGCAATGGCTCTATGCCTAATTTCTGAATAATAGGAGCTGAAAGCGTTTGAACTTCAGAAATCCAATAAGGATTCCGAGAATTTAATAAACTCATAAATAAAATGGCGTCAGCATAACGAGAAATAGTAGCAATGTTGCCTGGAAATAAGACTATTGGAATATCTGTTTTCTGCTTAATCCCCTTAATTACTGTGTCTAAAAGCTCACCCTGAGCTTGAGTACTACCTCCCACACTTAAAAAATCAACCCCTGCTTCAACCGCAGCTAAAGCAGTGTTTATTGCTTTTTGAGTAGAAGTATAGTCGCAAGGGTCAATCAAAATTGACAGTAAAGCACCCTCTTTCTTGATTTTTTCTTTAATATATTTTTCAACTTTTCCTATTTTCATATTTTTCTTTCAATCAAATAATTAACAAATTCGTTCAACCTTTCTTTGGCAGGAGAAGCAACTAACAATTTATCTGTTTCAGCCCAAGCTTGTTTCATAATCTCTCTAGCTCTTTTTTGGGCATATTCTACACTGCCATATTTTTTTATTATTTCTATTGCCTCTGTTCTTTCTTTTGTATCATCGGTGTGTTTGTTCAAAATTTCTATCAACCTTTTTCTATCTTCTTCTGTTGCTTTTTCCAGAGTATGAATAACCATTAAAGTTCTTTTTCCCTCAGTTATATCCATTCCAAGCCCACCCTTTCCTTTAGCAAATTTCTCTCCCACAATATCAAGAATATCGTCTTGAATCTGAAAAGCAACACCCATGGCTTCAGCAACCTTGCCAGCTGCTTCAGCCAATTCATCGCTCGCACCAGCTAAAATAACAGCTAATTTAGCTGACATTCTAGAAAGACAACCTGTTTTAAAAGCGCACATTTGCAAATACTCTTCTTCTTTTATATCTTCTACACCTCCCCGATGCCAATAAATATCAGTTCCCTGGCCCAAACTTAAATTAATCATTTCCTGAACATATATTTCGTAAGCTTTAACTAAAATTTCTGGTTTAAATTTATCTCTATTCTTTGATAATGCTAATAAGGGGAAAAAATAAAGAAAATTACCAGCATTTAAAGCAATATCAATGCCAAAAATCTTATGAAGAACAGTCTTGCCCCTTCTTAACTCCCCGTCATCTTCAATATCATCAATAATAATTGTTCCGTTATGAATCAATTCTGGAATAATAACAATGTCTTTAATTTTTTCCATGTCTCCATTAACGGCCTGGGTAATCAAAAGGAATAAAATTGGACGCCATCTTTTTCCTCCACGACTAATAAAGTCCCAGGTAGGCCTTACTAAAGATTTATCAGCTGCATCTAGGCTGTAAGAGTAGCGGGGAACACCAAAGGTGAACTCAAGCCACTTTTTATCTATATTTTTGGGAATGTATTTTTCGATAATTCCATCAATCTCGGGCTTCATTTTCTCTAAATACTCTATAAAGTTTCCTTTTTTTATTTCGTCTGAATTAGACATAGGTTTAATTTTGAATTTTTTATTTTATAATTAATAATTATACTTTGACAAAAGTTTACTTGCAATTGTTAAAATTTTGTTTATCATCTAACTTATGAATGCTTGGATAGAAATAATTCGTCCTGCCACGTCATTATTAGCTGCTATAGGAGCTGTGGTCGGTGCTGTAATTGCTGGAGTTCCTTTTTCTATTGATTTTGTTTATGTGTTTTTAGCTGTTTGGTTTGTTACTGGGGCTGGCATGGTAATTAATGATTATTATGATATAGAAATAGACAGAATTAATGCTCCTCATCGGCCATTGCCCAGTGGCAGAATATCAAGAAAAAATGCTTTGTCCTATAGTGTTTTCTTGTTTTGTTTAGGCCTTGTTTTTTCCGCTTTCTTAAATATTTATTGTTTTGTTCTTGTGCTTTTTAATGGCTTGATTGAATTCTTTTACGCTAAAATCTATAAAAAATGGTGGCTGTTCGGAAATATACTGGTTAGCTGGTTAGCAGGCTCTGTTTTCATTTTTGGGGGTCTGATTACTTTTGACTTTAGACTAATCTGGATTGTATCCTTATTAGCATTTTTGTCAAACATGGGAAGAGAAATTTTCAAGTCGATTGAGGATGTAAGAGGAGATAAAAAAATGAAGTTAGATACCCTTCCCGTATCTTCGGGCACTAAAACAGCCAAAGAAATTGCCCAGGGATTTATTGCTTCAGCTATTTTATTTTCCAATCTTCCCTATTTATCAGGGCTATTAAGGGCAAGCTATCTCAAAATTGCTGCTTTTGGAAATGCTATCTTTTTTTATTCTCTTTATGAAAAACCCAATAAAATTAAATTAATGACCAAGATAGCAATGCTAATTATTGTCTTGGCTATCCTATTTAGTTTTTAATTATCCAAAGCTTGTTCCGCTTTTACGTAAAATAAAAAATAACTTTGTAATCTTAAAAGCGTTTCTTCTTAATTCTGGTTTAGAAACAAGATTAAAAACACCAGAAAGGGTTTCAAACGCAGATAACCCTTTTTTGTTTAGAGCTTCTACTAATTCATCTAAAACTGAATTAGAAAGAGAATATAATATTTTTTGAGCAACGATTAAATCACGACTCAAAAACGGTAAAGACTTAATTTTCTTTTCAAAAACATGAGGCGTATTAGAAAGAATACATTGAGCAGCAATCTTGGCTGAAACCATGGCATTGTTTATTCCTCCTCCTAAAACTGGATCCACAAGAGCAGCAGCATCTCCTACTAAAAAAACCTTATCTTTATACAATTTTATTTTAGCTCCGCCCCAGGTAATGGTGCCACTTCTATTTTCTAAAAGCTTATAATTACCAAATTCTGGTTTTACAAACTTCTCCATAAAATATTTAAATCTTTGGTCAAGATTGCTCTTCCCTCCTAAACCAATATTGGCTCTGTTTTTAGATTTAGGAAATATCCAGACATAACCCTCTGGAAATCTTTCTTTATCAAAATACATCTTTATTACTGATACTGGTATTTCTTTCTCCAATTCAACCAAATATTCATAAGTGGGCAAAACTTCAATCTTTTCTTTTGGAAAAAGCTTTGTTCTAACAATTGAAAGGGGACCATCAGCCCCAATTAAATATTCACTTTGAAAAACCTCTTCTTGGGCTGTTTTAACTTTCCAAAAACCACCTCCTTTTTCAATATTAACCACTTTAGTATTAAGCTTAATCTCAGCTTTACATTTTTGAGCTAGAGCTTTTTCAAAAGCCGGTCTATTGATGATATATCCCAATTTCTCACCTTTAAAACTGGCTTTCCTTCCTGAAGCAATGTAAACCTCAATTGTATCAATAGTTGTAGAAATCCAGGCAGGATTTGGTTCAATGCCATTTCTTTCCAATGATTCCTGACTAATGCCCTCAGCGCATTGAACTGGTATTCCAATCTCTTTTTCCTTTTCCAAAATTAAAGCATCCTTTAAATATATTCCAGCTGTTAAACCAGCTGGACCTGCTCCAATAATGATTGTTTTAAATACATTCTTCATTTATTTTTCCCTCTAAAATACCATTTAGGTCTGGCTCCTTTTAGAACTGGGATAAAGTGGGGCCATTGCTTAATAAAAATAGGTGTGGCTATTAAAACGCAAAGTAAAAAATATTCTGGAACTAAAAAATAACCGATTAAAGGCAAGAAAATATTTCCCATAAATTGACCGAAAAAAAACGTCTGAGTAGCTAAAACAAACAAAAGACAACTCAAAGCCCAGGGCAAAAATAACCACTTAAAGTTTAGGGTCATCAAAACTCCGGCTAAACATGCTTGGGCTTTGCCGCCAGAAAACTTATTGTCTTTAATCTTAAAATAAAGAGAAAAACAATGACCTAAAACTACTCCAAAACCAGCTAAGCTAATTGCCCAAACAAGATTATAATTTAAACAAGTAAATTTTTGAGGAATTAAAACAGACAAAGCTCCTTTTCCTGTATCTACAAAAACAGTTAAAAGAAATAATAAAGGTTTTCCTGTTATTCGCATCACATTCATTGCTCCTACATTTTTAGATTCTTGCTTTCTAACATCTTTATTAACAGATTCTTTAACAATCAAATAAGCTGTGGGAAAAGAACCCAAAACATAGGCAAGGATAAAAAATAAAATTAAATAAATATTGAACATATTTTTTAGTGGTTATTAATAACGGTCCAGGAAACAATTAAACTCCCAGAATCCATGTCCAAAGAGCTGGAATTGGTAAAAGAAACTTCGGCCTGAATCTCTTTAAGTTTATTTTTCAATTTCTTTGCTTCTTCTAAATTCTCACAATGAGTAATAACTATTCTGATTTTTCTGCCCTGTTTTCGATACTTTCTGCTTCTTAGTTTTATTTCCCTGAATATTGCGTTTGAAACATCTTTTGTCATTAGGTGAATTCCATTCTTAATTATTTTTCCTCTCTTAATGCCGAACAATGGTTGAGCTCCAATTCTTTGTAATCTTTTTGCCCACCTAACTTGAGAGTATGAAATTTTGCTTATTTTTTTTATTTTCTCAAGTTTGGACAAAAACAAATAAGTATGAATATGAGAAATTGTTTTGTTTAATTCTTTAATAACCTCTTGGATTTCTCTTTGTTCTTTAATCAGTTCAATTGCTCTTAAAATTAAAAGGGCTTGGCCAGAACTAATATTAAAAGAGTTTAAAACATAAATTTTTGAAGGATCTTCTAATTTTGACCTTACTTCCATGGCTTGATTATAGTCTGAAGAATCAGTAATGATTAAAACTTTTTTAAAGCTTTTGAGTTGTTCTTTATAAACTTCAAGAAAATTTTGAGACCTAACTATCTTAATTTTGTATCTTTCAATAATTTTTGCTGTTAAATCAGCTGTTTGATCAGTAATAATGCCAATAGAAACATCTTTTAATGAATCTTCCCCAACTGCTTCTTTGGCCATATCTTCAATCCTCATATTTTCAATTCGACCAGCCTGTCTTATAAATTCTTTAACCTCGTCTATTAAATCAGTGTGAATATGAATTTTCATTTTATTTTTAACCGTAACTATGTCTAAAGAATTGCCCAATTTTGACAATTTATCTTTAATCTCTTTTTCGCTAAATTTTGGATTCTTAATCAAAGCCACAATTTCATAACGGTTAGAAATAGTTTGAATAAACCTTTTTGCTTTTTCTGATGGTTTTTCTTTCCCCAACTCACGGATCGTTTTTATGTCTTTCTCTCCCTCAACTTCCAAAACTTCTAGAAAACTTTCAAGAATGATTAAAAAACCAAGGCCTCCAGCATCAACCACATTTGCTTTTTTCAAAATCTCCAGTTTTTCCTGAGTTTCTAACAATGCTTGATGAGCTTCTCCAGCTGCTTTTTCAAGAATAACAGCAATGTCTTTTTCGTTCTCAACCTGTTTTTCAAGACTTTGAGCAGTAGCTTTCATTACATCTAAAATAGTTCCCTCTTTTGGATTTTGAATGCTTTTCTCAGCCCTTTCAAACCCTTGCTTAAAAGCTTGGGTTAATTTATGGGCATTAATTGATTTTTCGTTTCCAAAAACAGGCAAAAATCCAGCTAAAAAGCCGGTATAAATTATACCAGCGTTTCCTTGGGCTGCGATCATGGCTCCATCTAAAATAGCTTCTGAAATTTCGCCCAAATTATTAAAATCCCTGTTTTCAATTTGTTGTTTTATTCCTAATAAGGTATAAGCCAGGTTGGTTCCTGTATCTTGGTCTGGCACTGGGAAAACATTAATCTTATTAATTTCTTGTTTTTCTTTCTCAACCCTTTCCCAGGAAAAAAGCATCATCTTTTTCAATTCCCTTTGAGTCAAATAATCCATACAATGGTTTAGCGAATTTTTTCCTCAAACTCTTTTAAGATTTTAGCTGCTATGTCTTTACCCCCCAAACCAAAAGCAACACCAACAGCTATTACTATAGCGCCCACAAAACCAACAAAAATAGTTAAGATCAATGTAGGAGCTATCTGAAGCTGGTAAAGAATAGCTAAGGTAGCTAGGCTCCAAATTATCCAACGAATTATTCTTCCTAAAAACCGGGAGTAAGTTATTTTTTCTTCCTCTAAAACAGCAAACATAATCTTTTGAGAAAAATCAGCCAGAAAAACAGCAATAATAAAAATTAAACAAGCAACAAAAATATTAGGGAAATAACTGATTGTCTCACCTAAAAGCTGACTAAATTGAGGAAGCCCAATAATCTCAACTGAAGTCATTAAAAAGAGAATGACAAAAAAGCATCTAACTATATTTCCAAAAAACTGCACAGCATTAAAACGAATATCTGTCTCAAATAAACTTTCTTCAAAATTCAATCTTTTCAAAGCCTGATTCAAACGGATTTTGTCTAAGAATCGAACAACAATATTACCAGCCCACTTAGAAACTAAAAGACCAGTCAGAAAAACTAAGATTGCCCATAAAAGCTGGGGGAGATTTTCAACAAAGCTTTCTAAAAATAAGTTTAAAAAATCTTGTGCCATATTTATTATTTTACCCTACCATTTATTCTTAGACAAGCCCATTCTAAATCCTATTTGAGTAGCAGCAATGTGCAATACAAAAGTTAAAACTAAAAGCATTGTCCAAACTTTAAAATCAATTTTAATCTCAGAAAAAAGATTTAAGAAAAAACCTGCTCCAATCACATAATTAATCTGATCAAAAGGCATAAATTTTGCTCCTGGTTTTAAGTCTAAGCGTCTTTTAATAAAAGCAAAGAACAAGTCCCCAAAAACTGCGCCAAAAACCATTAAAAGGCCAAAATACAGGCCTATTTCTTGATAATTTAAAAGACTGATTTCTCTGGTTGAAACACAATTATTAAAAAGCCATTTTTGAAGAAAAAGAATTAAAATGCCAGCAATTGGACCCAAAATAAGACCACGCCAAGTTTTATGATTACCCAATAAAGGACGCCCCTTAAACTCTTTTCCATTATCAATTGGTCGGTCAAAACAATTAAAAACCCTTAACGACGCGGTTAAAGAGGGGATCATATTAGTAAAGTAAGCTGGGAGAAAAAAATAAAAACAAGATAGGATAAATTTAAACATAAAATTTCTTGAAATTAATATTTTCTAAAGGTAAAATAAAAAAGATGAAAGCAGACTTACACGTTCATACTTGCTATTCTTACGATAGTATATCTTTGCCGCAAGAGATAGTCAAAGCTGCTCTTAAAAATGGTTTAAACTGCATTGCTATTTGTGATCATGGAGAAATAAAAGGTGCTCTTGAGGCCATTAAATTTGCTTTTAACAAACCAATTTTAATTATTCCTGGGATTGAAATAAGAAGTAAACAGGGAGATATTTTGGGCTTGAATATTAGAAAAATAATTCCTAATGGGCTTTCAGTAAAGCAAACAATTAAACAAATTAAAAAAGCAGGAGGCTTTGTTGTTATTCCTCATCCTTTTGGATTTAATTGCTCTTTTAAAGGAATATTGGAAGATTTTATTGACTCAATCGATGCAGTAGAAGTTTTAAATACTAATATTTTTAAAAAAGACAATCAAAAAGCTTTAAAGTTTGCTAAAAAACATAATTTAGCCTTTATAGCTAGTTCTGATGCCCATAGTCCAGAATTTGTAGGTAGGGGATATCTTGAAATTCCAGGTGACCAACTTTCTGTCCAACAAATTTTTCAACAAATTAAAAATAAAAATGTTAGAATCATTGGTCGAGAAACTAATATTTTTGAAAAGGGAATTGCTTTTTTAAAAAGAAATTTATGTAAAATTGAATATTATGTTAGCAGAAAAAAGAAAAAGCTTTAAAAAGCTTGAAAACATGGTTGGGAAATTCTTTTCTAAGTTCTTAAATCCTAATCAGTATTCTTATTTGGCAATCTTAATGGCTTTATTGTGTCTTAGGTTTTTAATAAAAAACAATTTAAAGATTGCTTTGATTTTTCTATTCACAGCTTCTTTTTTAGATTTTATAGATGGAGCAGTGGCCAGAAAAACCAATACTGCTTCTAAAAAAGGAGCTTATTTAGACACAATTTTAGATCGCTATGTTGAGGGAATGGTTTTGCTTGGATTTTTGTTTTTACCTTTGCCCAAAATATTTTTACCTGCCCATGTTTGGATATATCTGGCTTTATTTGGTTCTTTAATGACAACTTATGCTAAAGCTGCTGGAAAAGAAAAGGGAATACTACAAACAGAATTAAAAAAAGGAGTGATTGGTAGGGGAGAAAGAATGATTTTAGAGTTTTTAGCTATATTTTTAGGAATATTTAATCTCCAGTGGACATTGTATTTAATTATTGTCCTATCTGTCCTATCTAATCTGACTGCTGTCCAAAGAATTTGTCTTATTCTGCATACCAAGCAACAGCCATAGATCCGGGCCCAACAATGCTTCCTATTATCTCATCAAGTAGATTTGCTGCAACTATTTCTGTATTTTCCATATCTTTTTGAATCAAGTCTTGTAGTTTTTGACAAGCTTCAGGTGCTAAAGCATGAGAAATAAATATTTGAATTCTTTTACCCTCTTTTCTGTATTTTCTTGATTTTGACTCTATTTCCTTAAAAAGCGCTTCAGCTACATCTTTTACTCCTATTTTAATGCTTATTGGTTTAAGCACTCCTTTTTTCATGCCTAACAAGGGCCTTAACCCAATATTAGACATTTTACGAATCCAATTAGCTATAATTGAAGATATTCTGCCTGATGCTTCTAACCATTTAGGATCTTTAAGCGCAACATAAAGAAAAGTTTTTGGAATAAGTTGTTCAAGTTCTTTTACAATTTCTTCTATTGGCTTATCTTGATTCACAAGATCAATTGCTTTTAAAACAATCAACCCCTCTCCAGCAGCAGCACTAAGCGTATCAACAATGAAAACTTTATTCTCTTGTTCTTCTGGTAAAAAACTTTTTGCCTGAATAGCTGAATTATATGTTCCTGACAGTTTTGAGGTAACAGTAATACAAATAAGCTTTTCGAATTTTTCTAATTGTTTCTTATAAAGATCCAAGTAAGCTTTTGGAGATGGTTGAGAGGTTTTACAGAAAACCTTTATTCCTCTCTTATCTGCTTCTTTCATTCTGTGAAAAACAGTCTCGCCTGGCAGACCTTCTATTTCTGGGGGCCATTCTACCTTAAGAGGAACCACTGCTATTTGATGTTTTTCTATAATATCTGGAGTTAAATCAGCCCCTTCGTCAATAACTAAACCAATTTTATTCATAGTTTTTTAATTATTAATTATTATTTATTGTGGACCCGAGGGGAGTTGAACCCCTGACCCCTGCAATGCGAGTGCAGTGCTCTGCCACTGAGCTACAGGCCCTGCTACTTTACCCAGTATTTGTCTTTAGTCATTTTATCCTGTTTCATTTCAACATTTTCAACCTCTTTTTTAGCTTTTTGGGCAACAAGTTTTAATTCTTTTTCCGACAATTTACCTAACTTTTTAATTTCTTTTTCTAAAAATTCTTTTTTATTCTTGTTTGGCTCTTCTAGGACATAACCTAATAAGACATTCAAAATTTGTCCTATTTGAGGTCCTGGTTTAATATTCAGGATTTTCATTATATCATTACCTGAAACTTTTAACATTTTGACTGAAATTGGATCTTGAGACACTTTTTCAATAACATACTCTAAATGTCTTAATTTATATGGTTTGGCCTTGGGACAACCAGAACCAATACGATCAGCCATTCTTAATTGAATCAACTCCTCTATATTTTCTAAACCAACATTTCTTACTAATTTCCTAACTGAACTTTGTCCTACCTCATCTGGATGATAATAAAAAAGATGATATCTTACTAATTTAGTAATTTTTTTAATATCTTTTTCAGAGAATTTTAAACGTTTTAAAATCTGCTTTGTCATTTTTGCGCCCTCTATTTCATGGGAATAAAAAGTAGCTTCCAATCCTTTACCTCTTTTTGTTTTGGGCTTTCCAATATCATGAAATAAAGCAGCTAATCTAACATATTTGTTAAAGTTTTTTTGGGCTGCATATTCTAAAGAACGCAAATAATGATCATAACAATCATAAATATGATGTTTATTCTGAGCTATGTTATAGCCCTGCTCTAATTCAGGAACAATATATTTTAAAAGATTAAGCTTTCTTAAAAGCTCAATACCTTTGGCTGCGCTTTCAGACATAATGATTTTTAAAAACTCATCTCTTATCCTTTCTTGAGAAATGTGTTTAAGTAAAGCAGAATTCTTTTTGATTGCTTGACCTGTTTTTTCTTCAATTTTAAAGTTTAAACTGGTAGCAAATCTTACTGCTCTTATCATTCTTAAAGCGTCTTCTGAAAATCTTTTTTCTGGATTACCAACCGCTCTAATTGTTTGCTTTTTTAAATCTTTTTGGCCCTCAAAAGGATCAATAACCTTTAATTCACTATCCATTGCCATGGCATTAATAGTAAAATCTCTTCGAGCTAAATCTTGTTTAAGACTCTGAGCAAACTTAACTATATCAGGATGGCGTTTGTCACTATATTTTGCTTCAGAACGATAAGTGGTAATTTCAATTTCTTTTAATTTAGGATTCTTACTTTTGGTCTGGACAGTAACGGTTAAAAACTTATTTTCGCAGAAACTTTGTGGGAATATTTTTTGAATCTTTTTTGGCTTAGCATCAGTAGTAACATCCCAATCATTTGGTTCTTTTTCTATTAAAAAATCCCGAACACAGCCCCCAACAATATAAGCTTCAAACCCAGCTTTTTTTAGTTTAGAAACAATAGATTGTACTTGTTTGGGAATTAACATACCCCGTAGTAGAATTTTGACAAATTATTATTTATTGCGTTGCCCCGCAACAGTCAAAATTTCACTACGGGGCATAATTTTATTCTAACTCCAAACCTTGCTTTTTTCAATTATTTCAATTTATTTATTAATAAAAAAATAGGTCGAATATTGTTTGTTATTTCGACCTTATTTTGGATGGAGCTTTAGATTTTCTTTTCCTCTATCCTTAACCCAGTCTCAAATGGAAGCATTGGTTTCTTTTCAGCAAGAATGGCAAACTTTTTTGGCAGCTTTGAGATATCCTCTACTCTTAAATATTTACCACCAGTAATTTTAGCAATTTCTTTAAGTAGATCTTCATCGAAGCTCTCACTCCCTTCACCTATCCCAATAGTATCGACAATCACGCCAAATTTTTTAAGAAGCTGGGCTTCTTCAAGGCTTCTTCCTGGATCACCCGGACCGTTGGCACAGCCATCAGAGAGAAGAATAATTCGAGGTTGCTTTCTCGCTTTTCTGCTATGGCTAAGAATTTCTCTAGACAGGGAGAGAGCATGACCCATTGCTGTTGCACCACTGATTTCAAGCTCTGAAACTTCTTTCTTGATTGAATTTTGATTATTGGTGAGATCGAAGAGTTTGCGGGCAGGATCATCAAAGACCACTATTGCTGTTTGATCACGGATATCAATTCCAATTTTAGCCAAAACAAACTTTAGGATTGCTTTCTTGAGAGTTTTTATCTTCTCTCCTGTCATGCTACTTGAAATGTCGAGGCAAAGTACTACATCTTCTACTCTTTCCTGTAATCTATCGATAACATCTAGGCTTCGGGTTCTTAATCCTGCTAAGATTTCTCTTTGTTGAACTTTGACTATTGCTTTGCTCTTTTTTCTTTTCACTATCGCCCTCATTGAAATTACATCCTTATCCCGATTTTTAGATCGTACTCTCTTCTCTTTGCTGGATTACTTAGAACCTTGTAAGCTTCAGTAATTTTTTTCATCATTTCCTCAGCCTGTTTTTTAACCCATTCTTTTGAACCTGGTGATTGACTGTCTGGGTGATATTCCTTGGTCTTTTGGTGGTATCTTTGCTTAATTTCTTCTTGATTAGCTTCCGGAGAAATATCTAAAATCTCATAATAGGTCTCTTTCAGCCTTTCTTCTTCTTTTGAAATTGGAATATTTAGGATTTCTGCCTGTTCTTGAAAACTTAGAATCATTGCCTTAGCTTCTTCATAGGAAGTTTCTTCAGCCTCAAACTCTTGAAGAGAATTGAGAAGTTCTACCTCCAAGATTTTCAGTCCAGCCAGAATCTCTGGTCTTCTAGTGGTCAAGATAGCTTTTTTAATCAAGCTCTTTGTTGTAGAAAAGAGATTTTTGATCTCCTTTCTTTCTCTTTCTCTTTGTCTCTCTATTCTTTTTATCAAGGAAGAAATCTCTGCTTCAGCCCTTGCCAGTCCTCCTGGAACCTGAAGTCTTGAAACTATTGAAGATAGCTCTTGGCCAAATCCATCAGAATTTAAGGACCCCAGCTCCTCTTTTAGTTCCTCGAGTCTAGAAGTCCTTATCTGGTACTCTTTAAGTATTTCTTCGAAACGCTCCATCGGTGTTTTCTTAAATTTCCCTATCACATCCCGAACCCTCTGCATATCTTTCTCCTCTTTTTTTGTAAAGGTCTATTTTCAGTCTAAGTATTTTAAAATTTTTGTCAATTTCAAGCCTTGCTTTTTTCAATCAATCTGATACAATATTTTAATAATGTTTATCTATTATGCCCCTGTGGTCTAATGGATATGACGCTGCGCTTCGGACGCAGAGATTGTGGGTTCGACTCCTACCAGGGGTACCAAAAAAGCGTAAAGTGAAAAACGTAAAGCATAAAACAAAAAGAAGAAGTCAAGTATTGTTTATAGCAACTCTTTTGCTTTTTTTGTTTTTTTGTTTAATTCCTGATTATACTGAAGCTGGTTTAGTACCTTGTGGTCGTAGCGTAGACGATCCTAATACTCGAGACATAGATGAAACTGATTTTTGTACACTATGCCATCTTTTTATTCTTCTCAATAATATTTTCACTTACTTTTTCAAATTTATTCTGCCAGTCGTAGCTACTGGTTTAATTGCTTGGGGAGGATTTACTTTACTCATAGCTGGAGAAAGTAAAACTAAGTTTGAACAAGCAAAAAACATAATAACAGCTGCAGTAGTAGGATTAGTCATTATTTTGGCTTCCTGGATATTTTTAAATATGTTTTTATCTTCTATCGGAGTAGCTGAATGGACTAGATTGGGAAGCTGGTGGAAAATTGAATGCCCCTAAGGCCCTCATAGCTCAATTGGCAGAGCAGTTGCCTCTTAAGCAATTGGTTTCAGGTTCGAGTCCTGATGGGGGCACAAAACTAAAATTAAAACTATGTTAACAATTGAACAAAAAGAAAAAATCATTAAAAAATACAAACTGCATAAATCAGACACTGGTTCTCCTGAAGTTCAGGTTGCCTTATTAAGTGATGAAATCAATCGTCTTCTTTTACATCTTAAAAAGCATAAAAAAGATCTTCATTCTAAAAGAGGACTTTTAAAAATGGTGGTAAAAAGAAGGTCTCTTTTAAATTATTTAAAAGACAAAAATACTAGAAGATACAACAGTATTATTAAAAAGGTTGGTCTAAAAACTAAAAAGTAAATGGTAACCGCTAAACACAAAGGCCAAAGAATAGCTGTCTTAATTGACGTTCAAAACCTCTATCACTCAGCTAAAAATCTTTATCGGGCCCGAGTTAATTTCAGGGCTGTTTTAAAATTAGCAGTAGGTGACAGAAACCTTATTAGAGCTTTTGCTTATGTAATTAAAACAAAAACAGGAGAAGAAAAAGCTTTTTTTGAAGCTTTAATAAAACTTGGGATAGAAACTAGGGTGAAAGAGTTACAGGAATTTTATGGAGGATTTAAAAAGGGTGATTGGGATGTAGGAATAACTATTGATGCTATTAGGATCTCTCCATCTGTTGATACTATTGTTTTAGCTTCAGGAGATGGTGATTTTCTTCAATTGGTTGAATATTTAAAAAATCAAGGAAAAAGAGTAGAAATGATTGCTTTTGGCAGATCTTCTTCGGCAAAATTAAAAGAAGCTGTTGATGAGTTTACAGATTTGGAAAAAAATACTCGAAAATATCTTTTAAAAATATTAAAAAAATAATTAATGGAAAAATTTAAATTAAAACTTGGGGATAAAGATTTAATTGTTGAAATAAGTGATTTGGCAGAACAAGCTTCAGGTTCTTGTTTGGTTCAGTATGGAGACACCTTGGTTTTAGCTACTGCAGTTATGTCAGAACAAAAAAGAGAAGGCATAGATTATTTTCCTTTATCAGTTAATTATGAAGAAAGACATTATGCGGCTGGAAAAATTTTGGGTTCAAGATATATGAGAAGAGAGGGAAGGCCTTCGGACGAAGCTATTTTAGCTTCTAGATTAATTGATAGGGCCATCAGACCTCTTTTTCCTAAAAGCCTTAAAAAAGACGTTCAGGTTATTATTACTTGTCTTTCCTGGGATAAAGAAAACGATCCAGATATTCTTGGCCTTTTAGCTGCATCTATTTCTCTCTTAATTTCAGATATTCCCTGGTTAGGACCAGTTGCTCCTCTTAGAATTGGCCAGGAAAAAGAAAATTTTGTTATTAACCCCACCTATGCCCAAAGAGAGCAAAGTGATTTAGATTTAATCATTTCAGCTGTTGAGCGGAACAATGAAATCTTGATTAATATGATTGAAGCAGAAGCTAAAGAAATAGACGAAAAAACAGTTTTAAAAGCTATTGAATGGTCAAAACCTTCTCTTAAAAAATTAATTAATTTTCAAAATCAAATAGTTAAAAGGGTGGCTAAAAAGAAACAAGCTATTGAACTGGTTGATATTCAACCAAAATTACAAAAAGAAATTAAAGATTTTCTGGGAAACAAGTTTGAAAAAGCTTTAGCTCAAAAAATCAAAGAAGAGCAAGCTCAAGCAATAAAGCTTGTTAATCAAGAAGTATTAGATTTTGTGGCTGAAAAAGATCCAGAACAAAAACAAGCTGTTGTTAAAGAGTTTTTAGAACAAGAATTAAAAGATTTAATTAATCAAAATATTATTTTAAAAGAAAAAAGGCCTGATAATAGAAAATTAGATCAGGTTAGAAAAATCTCTTGTCGGGCCGGGCTTTTACCAAGAACCCATGGCTCTGGTCTTTTTTGCCGGGGTAGAACAAAAACTCTTTCTATTCTCACTCTTGGTTCGCCAGGTGACGTTAAACTTTTTGCAAACATGGAAATGGTTGGAGAAAAGAAATTTATGCATCATTATAATTTTCCGCCATATTCAGTTGGAGAAGTAAGACCTATTAGAGGACCAGGTAGAAGAGAAATTGGACATGGTATGTTGGTTGAAAAAGCTTTAAAGCCAATTATTCCCAATTCTGAAAACTTTCCTTATACTATTAGAGTAGTTTCAGAAATCCTATCTTCTAATGGCTCAACCTCAATGGCTGCTGTTTGTGCTTCTTCTTTGGCTTTAATGGATGCTGGGGTACCAATTAAAGCCCCAGTGGCTGGAATCTCTTTGGGTTTAATAAAAAAGGGGGAAGATTACAAAATTTTAACAGATATTCAGGGGTTAGAAGATCATTATGGAAGTATGGATTTTAAAATAACTGGAACCAAAAAAGGAATTACTGCTATTCAAATGGACGTTAAAATTGATGGAATTCCAACTAAGATTTTGAAAGAAAGTTTTGCCCAGGCTCAAAAAGCAAGGTTTCAAATTTTAGACGAAATGAAAAAAACAATTTCCAAGTCAAGGCCAGAACTTTCTCCTTTTGCTCCTAGAATTTTAACTATCCAAATTAATCCCGATAAAATTAGAGATGTTATTGGAAAAGGAGGAAAAATAATTAATGAAATCATACAAGAATGTAATGTTTCAATTGATATTGAGGATACAGGTCAGGTTTTTATTACTTCAGAATCACAAGAATCAGCTCAAAAAGCAGTTGAATGGATAGAAAAACTTACCCGAGAAGCTAAGGTGGGAGAATCTTTTCAGGGAACAGTAAAAAAGATTTTAGATTTTGGAGCTTTTGTTGAAATTCTTCCTGGTCAAGAAGGGCTAATTCATATTTCAAAACTGTCTCCGGGAAGAGTAGGAAAAGTAACTGATGTTGTCAAACTCAATGATATTGTAGAGGTTAAAGTAATTTCTATTGATGAACAAGGTAGAATAAATCTTTTGCTCAATAAGGTAATTAAAAAAGCTTAGAATTTAATTTTTTATGCCAGAACAAAAAAAGGAAAAACTAGATTTCTTAAAAAGAGAGGAGATTAAAACAATGGCTAAAGATTTAGCTCTTTTAAGAGAATTAGAGGCTAAAAAACAGAGAGAAAAAATTGCTTCAATAAAGCTAAAAGAAGATCGTTTGGCTCAGGAAAAAAAATTAGAACAGATTCCAAAACAAGTCAAAGACAAACCTAAAAAAATATTCTCAATTTCAAAAAAACCCAAAATACCTTCTCGGTCTAAAAAAATATTAGTAAGGGGAATAATTATTCTTCTTTTTGTTTTGTTTTTGGGTGTAATTGCCTGGGTTTTTTGGCCCAAAGAAAAACCTTACATTCCTGAGTCTGAACAAGAGGTTGAAGAAGAGTTAGAAATACGAATTCCTGTTTCTTTAATTCCAATAGAAAAGACTAAAACCCCTGAGATTTCTAATGTTGAAGAAATCTCAACAATTCTTAATCAAATAATGCAGGAAGAAATAGTTCAAGGTGAATTTTTAAGAGTTGCGATTAAAAATATTGAAGAAGAAAGATTAGTTTCTTTTCAAGAACTTTCAGCTGGTCTTGGTATTGAAGTGCCTGAAGAAATGTATCAAAAAATAGATCAAGATTATACTTTGGCTTTTTATTCACAAGACAAAGAAAAAAGAGTGGTTTTAATAGCAAGGGTTAAAGAACATCAGGGCCTAATTGAGATATTAAAAAGCTGGGAAACACAAATACTTCAAAAAGGCATTGTAATTTCAGAAGAACAGTATCCATCCTTAGCGCCCAGCTTTAAAGCTTCTTTTTATAAAGATATTGATTTTCGTTATTTAACTGTTTCAGAAGCTGATCTTGATCTTTGTTATGCCTATTTTGATAACTATTTCTTAGTAACATCTTCTTTTGAGAGCTTTAAAAAAGTAATTGATGAAATAGAAAAACAAGAAACAAACAATCAGATTGGTCAATTGTTTATTGTTGGTTTTGAGGGAAAAATTGTAACGCCTGAATTAGAAGAGTTTTTTAAAAAATACAAACCAGGTGGAGTGCTTTTGCTTTCTAAAAACATTGAGAGCGAAGCTCAATTAAAGAAATTAAACTCAGACTTACAAGCCCTTTCTTTAAGGGAAAGCGGATTGCCTCTTTTTATTGCTGTAGATCAAGAAGGGGGAATTATTTCCAGGGTTGATTTTTTAGAAGAGAAAACTGCTCAATCTGAAATTGAAACTACAGAACAAGCATTTTTGATTGGTCAAAAAAGAGGTGAAGCATTGAAAGAGTTGGGTATAAACCTTAATTTAGCCCCTGTTTTAGATTCTATTGAAACAGGAGATTTTCTTTTTGAGCGCTCTTTTCAAAAACCAATTGAAGAGATTGGCGAGTTAGGAAAAGCACTAATTCAAGGACAAAAAACAGCTGACATTTTAACAGCCATGAAACATTTTCCTGGATATGGAGCAATTTCTTTTCACCCAGAAGAAATTTTGGCTCGGGTTGAACAAATTCCTGAAATTTCTCAATTTAAAAAAGCAATGGAAGCCAATCCTGAATTAGTAATGACTTCAAATGTTGTTTATAAAGAAATTGATGCTTCTTTACCTTTTATTTTTTCTCCGGATGGAATTCAATTTTTAAGAAATAACTTGGGTATTAATGTTTTAATAGTTTCTGATGACCTAGATCAAAACTCTCTTTTGAACAATTTTTCTTTAAAAGAAATGGTTGTTAAACCAATTGAAGCTGGAGTTGATATTATGATTTTTTCTGGTTGGCGAAGTTCAGTAGAACAAGCATTAGAAGCATTTTTATCAGCGTTTGAAATTGGTGAAATTTCAGAAACAAGTGTTAATAATGCTGTTTCAAAGATTATTAACTTTAAACAAGACAATCTTTAAAAATATGGATAAAAAATTAATTCAAGAATTAAAAAACAATTTAGAAAAAGAAAAGGACAAATTAGAAAAAATACTTGGCTCTTTTGCTCAAAAAGATGAAAAAGTGCCCGGGGACTGGGATACAAAATTTCCTTCTATGGGCCAGGGATCTGAAGGAGTTGATTTAGAAAGAGAGGCTGATGAGGTAGAAAAATACAGCACTCTTTTGCCAATTGAGCACAGCTTGGAAAAAAGACTTAAGAATGTGGATTTAGCTCTGGAAAATATTAAAAAAGGAAAATACGGGATTTGTGAAAAATGCAAAAAACCAATTAGCATTCAAAGATTAAAGGTTTCTCCCGAAGCAAGGATTTGTTTAAAGTGTAAAAATTAATTCTAAAAAACATATGTCAGACGAAATTAAACGTGCAATCAATAATTTAAAAGATGATTTAAAAAGAGAAGTGTCTAAATCAATTGACATGCTTTACAATATTCAATCTCGGCTTGAAAGATTAGAAGAAGAATCAAAAAGAGAATTAAAGAATATAAAATACACCCTTAAAGACATTAAAGATAAGATTAATAAATAGGATTTTCTGAAAACTAAAAACCGCTTTTTAATGCGGTTTTTTAATAATCAGTAATTATTTATTGAGCGAATGGGTTTCGAGCTCCGCTTACTCCAAAATGAACGTGACAACCAGTAGATAATCCTGAACCAGGCATACCCCATCCACCACCCATTAAAGCAATACGATCACCCTGAGAAACTTTCTGTCCAACATTAACCAAGCTTTTAGCAATATGTCCATACATTGTTACAACTCCATTAGGATGTAAAATTTTAATATAGTTCCCCGCTCCTCCAAAAGCCCATTTAGAAGTAGAAGTGGTTAATTTTACTCTTAAAACCTCGCCTCCTGCAGCAGCATAAATTAGCTCATTGCATTTACCGTGACTAAAGTCAATTGCATTATACCAGTGAAGTCCTTGAGTAATTCTGCACGGCAAAGCAATCGGACAAATAAAATAACTGGAGGCTAAAGGAACATATTGGGACACATAAAGAACAGATGGCGCAGGCATTATTCCATTAGGAATAACAAGAATATCACCAATAAAAATATCTCCTTCTGAGGAAAGACTATTAAATGCTATAATTTCTGATGTTTTTCCTTTATAAGTTTGAGCAATGTTTGAAATTATGTCTCCACTCTTAACATGATAAATCACTCCTGAAATTGGAGGAATAATCAGTTTTTTACCAAGTCTCAAAACTGTATTTTCATTTAAATCATTAGCCCAAAGCAAACTCTTTAAAGAAATCTTAAATCTTCGGGCAATTGTTGAAAGATTGTCGCCAGACTCAACAACATATTCAATAATTCCTTGTCTAATTTCTGACAAATCTACAGAACCAACCAAAGCTCCTAAAACCTGAGGGGACAGAGTGGTTGGAGGCAGAGAGGCTTTTAAACTGTTTCTTTGAATTAAAAGAAAATCTGGGGATTCTAAAGAAAACTTGTTTGATGGACCTAAAAACAAATCATGTTGGCTTTTAACCTCAAAATTCTCCATTGTAATTGGAGAATCATTGCCCAAAAGAATCAAAGATATCAATCCTAATAAGATAATCGCACTTGTGAAAATCTTTTTTCGCGACATATTTGAACTAAACATTGACCCTTTTAGGTCTAACTTTAGGATATCTTAGCAAGACTAAAAGTCAAGTGGATAAAAAAAAGCCAGAAATAATTCTGACATTGTGGTTAGGAGTTGAAAGTTAGTTCTTTCATCATTATTCTTTCATCCTCTCTTTTATTTCCCCTAAAAGATCTTTTACGTCCTCTAGTGTTGTGGTTCTTCCTCCTGATCCTCCCTCGAAGCCCATTTCAAGAGAAAACATCACTATTCCTATTCCTATCCAGAATAACGATAGAAAGATTCCCTGTTCATATGATAGGCCAAAATCAAAGAGTTGAAAACAGAATAGACCGAATATTGTAAATCCTGTCCAGATTGCGGAGAGATTACCAAACAATGCTACCCCAATACATATTATGATGCTTAACGGAAGAAGCATCCTGATTCTTTCTGGGGCAAGAGTCCAAGTAGTCTCAATAAAATCTGATTTGATGGGACGGTCCATCACATACACAGAAACAATGGTTGCTAACAAAGCAATCCATACTCCTATCAACTTTCTTTTTTCTTCAGAACTAATTTCCAAAGAACATCACATCCTCTAATTAAATAATAAAATGTTTCTAATAAAAAGTCAAGGGAAGGGTTCTAATGATAAGCATCACAATTTCTGTGATAGAATAAAATATATTTATGAATCTCATATCAAAAAGTGTAGTTAAACAAGTTTTAGACAAATACCAAGTTAGACCTTTAAAAAGATTGGGGCAGAATTTTTTAGTTAATAAAAAAGCTCTCAATGATTTTATTAATGCTTGTGATTTGAGAAAAAGTGATGTTGTTTTGGAAATTGGCCCTGGACTTGGAACAATAACTCAAGAAATAGCCAAAAAAGTAAAAACAGTTATTGCAATAGAAAAAGACAAGAAAATGTGCGAAATCATGAAAGAAACATTATCTGATTTAAATAATATAGAAATAATTAATCAAGATGTGTTGAAAATTTTCAATTCCCAATTTTCAATTTCCAATTATAAAGTAGTAGGAAATCTTCCTTTTTATATCACAGCGCCTGTTATTAGAAAATTCTTAGAAACCAAAAATCAACCAAAAGAAATGATTTTCATGATTCAAAAAGAAGTAGGGCAAAGAATTTGTGCAAAGCCGCCGAAAATGAGTCTTTTAGCTGTATCAGTTCAATTTTATGCTAAGCCAAAAATTGTTTCGTATCTTCCAAAAAATTCTTTTTGGCCTCAACCAAAAGTAAACTCAACTATTATTAAAATAATTCCTCAAAAACAAACTATTGTTAATGCAAAATTATTTTTTGAGGTTGTAAAAGCAGGATTCGCTCATCCCAGAAAACAATTAAGAAACAATCTTTCAAAACGATTAAAAATGAACAAAGAAAAAACTGAACAATGGCTTTTGAGAAACAATATTCAGCCCAATCAAAGAGCAGAAACTTTAAAAGTTCAAGATTGGATAAATCTCACAAAAACAATTAAAATGAATTAATGTCAAAAAAATCTTTTTTAAAATTTCTGTTTTTTTTGTTCTTAGTCCTCAATTTTTTAAGCTTTGGGGAATTTGTTTTAGCTTGCGAGGAAGGAGAAACTCAAGATTGCGAAACCTGCGGAGTTCAAACCTGTGATGATTGTTATGAGAAAGAAATTGATTTCGGCATAGAAATAATAATAATGACTGTTTGTGATTGGGGAAACTGTGACCCTGATAGTCAAACTCAAGACTGTGACATTTGTGGTGTTCAAGAATGCCAGTGTGAGGGCAACTCTTGTTGGTGGGACGATTGTGATGAAACATCAAAGCCAAGGACAAAAAGAACAAGCAATTGGACTGAATACCGCTGCCAGGAAGATGGATGTGGTCAAGAATATATCCAAAAAAGAAAATGTGAAGAAACTTGTACTAGAACTTGTTGGTGTATAGGCGGAGGGGAATGGGAATGTTCAAGCTACTCGGATTGTGATACGGATTGCGACAGCCCAGAGCCTGTAGAAGAATGTGACTTAGATTGGCAGCTTTGTTATGGAAGCAATGAATGGAGTAGATCTGCTCGTAGTTGTAATTGTGCAGGAACATGTTTAGAAACACCAAAAAATCCAAGATACTATAATAACCCGAACTATCCAACTGATCCTTATGAACCAGAAGAATCAGAAGATGCTAATAATATTTTTTTGCCAGTTAAATTAGATTGGGACAATGTTAAAGCATGGAAAAATGATTGGGAAGAAAATGGAGAATTAAAAGAATGTTCAGAAGATTGTTTTCAATCATATTTGATTGAAATAAGCAATACAGCTTCTGGTAATTTCTCAAAAGCTTTGACTCAAGATTCTGAATATAATCCAACACAAGACCAAGGAGCTTGTTTCTTAAAATCGGGAATAACTCATAATTTGGACGTAAGCGCTTGTTGTAATACAAACGGTACTAATTGCAGTTCTAAAAGCAACTGGAGTTTTGATACTAAATCTGCTCCAGAACCCATTTTGCCGGCTGATTTTGATTGGAAAGAAGAAGAAATTAAATCTGGAGTTGAAATCCCAGTATTCCTTGATTGGTGCGATGTTAATAATGCCAAATCTTTTAGAATAAAAATTCATTATATTAAAGATGGTCAAGAACTATGCCATCCCTGGCTTGTGTCAGGACAAAGCTGTGACTCTGAGATAATTACAACAGAAAACAGGCCTCCCCCATATTATGATCCCACTAAAGATATTCTATATTCTGATTTTCAAGATAATGAGGGATTTTTTACTAAAGATACAGAATACAGGTGGGAATTAGCAACTTGTTTTAATGAAAATGGAACAAATTGTAGTGATTTTGGTCAAAAATGGGGATTTGATACTACTTTGGTTTCATTACCCTATCTTCAATTAGAGTCTCCGCCCAATGACCCTAATGGTAAACAAGCAGTAGGTTTTCCAGTCATTTTAGAATGGAAACATGAACCAGGAATGAATTCTTTTGTTTATGATGTTTATAAAGAAAATCCAGGAGAACTTACTGGCAATCTTAATCTTTCCCAAAAAGTTTTTGATTATCCAACGCTTTCTTTAAATACTTTTTATACTTGGAGAGTTAAGCCTTGTTGGGATTATGAAGGATTAGATTGCGAAGATTGGCCAGCAGGCCAAGAATGGGTTTTTAAAACCACTGGAGCTGCACCAAATTTAATTTATCCAGAAAATAATGATTCTAATGTTCCAATTCCAATAAAATTAGAGTGGGAAGGTATGTCAGGCGCTAAATCATATAAATATTGGGTATATTCTAGTGGAGAGTTAATTGCAAACAACATTGTTGAAGACAGTTCTGTTTTAATTAAATACGATCCTGTTTCAAAAGAACCCAAGCAAGAAACTAATTATTCCTGGCAAATTGCAACCTGTGCTGATGAAAAGGGGGAAATTTGTGGCCTTCCTACAAGTCTGTGGAAATTTACAACCTTTAAACTTTCTCCTCCATCAAACTTATTACCAGAAAATAATGAAACAGTTTTTACCTATCAAATGCCTAAAAGCTTTTCTTGGGATTCAGATGCAAAATATTTTAGATTTACTTTAGATTATATTCAAAAAGCAGAACAAGAGGTTGGGAATTGTGCTCTTGAAAGACAAAAAAAAATCACTGATAATAATCTTTATTCTCTTTCTTTAAGTTGCTTGGGAGAATACCAATGGCAAGTTCAAGCTTGTTTAGATGAAAACTGCGATCAAGAAGGAACCGCAAGCTCTGTTCAGAATTTCATCTTAGATCAAGCTACTCCTCCCACTCAATTTGGTTTAGTTCCTTGTGGCAGAAATTCAGACAATCCAAACACTCCTTGGAATGAAAGAGACAGTTGTCAATTTAAGCATCTTTTTATTCTTTTTAAAAATATTATTGATTTTCTTTTATGGAGAGTAACTTTGATTATTTTGCTTTTACTAGTCATAGCTACAGCAATAATATTTTACTTCTCAATAGGCGCCCCTGCTCTTATAATTGACATCAGAGGTGTTTGGAGAGCAGCTGGAAAGGGTTATGCAATTATTTTTATGTCTTGGATAATTATTAATCTTGTTTTAAATATTTTAGGATATCAAATTGGAATTTTTGGCCAGTGGTGGCAAATTAATTTCTAAAACAATGAGTAAAGTAATAAAAATCCTTGTCGTTTTAGTAATTGTTCTTTTGCTTATTATTGTTTTGGGCAATTATTTTTTACAACAACAACTAAAACAAGTAGGAGGAGTAGATTTTTCAGAAATAATATCCCAAATTGAAGGATTGTCATCTGAGCAAATTTTAAAATCTCAAGCAGAAAAAGAGAGTAGTAAAAAATTCATTAGTCCAGATAAAAAACTAAAAATAGAGTATTCTTTGAGGTGGATAGAAACACCGAGCGAAAGTTTGGAAAGAATCGTTCCGAATGAACAAATTCAAAAATACAACTTAACCAATTTGCTTTTAGCTCAACGATTCGAAATTAGTGGAGAATTTGCTCAATTAATTATTGACCAGGCATTTTTTGACATCCAAAAGTCTTTTGAGCAAATTATTGATGAAATGCAGAAAGCTAATCTTGAACAGGGATGGAATATGGAAGTTATTGAATCAAAAACTGAAAACAATGAAATTATTTTTGAAGCAAGGTATGAAAAAAGCAAAAGCCATAGTGTTTATTCCAAAGAAAAGATAATATTTCTTGAACCAGAAGAAAACAATAAAAAAGCTTATTTAATTAGCTTTATTACTCTTAATAAAGATTGGTTAAAATTTAAAGAAGAGGCAAACAAAATCTTTGAATCTGTTGAAATAAGTCAATAAATTGCTTTATTCTTGACAAATATAAAAAATAAGGTAAAAAGAGAGTAGAAAGTGTTAAAAATTGAATAAAGGAAAGCAAGATAAAACATTTGGCAATTTCAACAAATCCACGATGATTACAGCTATTGTTATAACAATTATCGCAATAGGCAGTATTGGTTACTACACCATATTCTACAAACCAAGCCCATCAGGACCACCCACCATTCCAGCAACCTCACCAGCCAACATTGGTAAACAAACGGATCCTACTACAGAAAGCACTGAAACAACCTCTGAGCTAATAAATACAACCTCTCCCGAGCCTGAGATATCTAATATTACAGATACTTCTACTGTTTCTGAAGATGAACTAAATGCAACTCAACCCGAAATACCAGAACCTGATTCTGCAATCATCACAATGAACGTTTCTGATCTCCATGATCTCTATATAGATGCTTATTTCACCTACGACAGAAGAGAAGCGAAAGACAAGATAGAAAATCTAACTGGTAAGGTCATTAGAGTAAGAGGGGTTTTCAGGATGTCGGCAAGAAAAAAAGCAGAAAACAATGAAACCTATGAAATAGTAATCCTGTTTGGAACGAATAATGAAAGTAATCCCAAAGACATCTTTATCTACTTACCTTTTACCGAGGAGGTCCTCCAAGAAGTAGCTGCTATAAAATATCCAGATGTAGTTGTTGTCCAGGGAGAATTCTATCCAGGACCACCTGAACCTTTGCCATTTTATCCTCCTAAGATTGGATACAGTATAGTTGCACGTTTGAAGAATTGCCAATTAGTACCTTAAGGACTTTACAGTCCTGTTTTTTTATTTCTAAAAAAAAGTGATATAATAATTATAGAATGAGATTTTTTGTTATGATATAATATTAAAATGAAAAAGCTTTACATAAGTAAAAAACTCTTTTTCTTTTTAACACTATTGGTGGTTTTGGGTATTGCTTCTAATGCTTTGGCTTTAGAGTTAAATTGGCCTGTTTCCCCAGGAAAAACTGAACTGACTGAAAAAAGCAATATTTCAGAAATGGTTAAATACTTCTATGAGTGGGGAATATCTTTGGGTGGAATAGCAGTATTTTTTTCTTTAATAATGGCTGGTTTTAAATATTTAACTTCAGTGGGAAACGAAAACAAAATGAGAGAGGCTAGAGACAGAATTAACTCTTCTCTTTTGGGACTTTTGCTTCTTTTATCTTCCTTTCTTATTCTTAATACTATTAACCCTGAACTAACTACTTTAAGAATGCCTGATGATATAAAATCTGCTTCTCAAAATCTGATACCTATAGACGTAGGTAAACCAGATACTTCTGATCCTTGTAAAAAAGTAATTGTCTATAGTGAGACTAATTTTCAAGGTAATTCATTTGAGATTCTACCGGGACTAACGTCTGGGGACCTATCTGCTACTGCTAAAATAGGAGGGGAAGCTCTCTCAATTGAGATTTTTGGCTTTTGTAAGGCAGAACTATATTCATCAAAAAACTGTTGGTGGAAAGCAGACCTAATGACCACAATTTACACTAGCTTGCCTGATATTGCTTCTGTATACCTAAACGATCCTGTTGTTTGTGTTAGAAATTTAGCAGGAATCACTTCTTCGCCATGTGATGAGAACTGTTCTAAGTGTAGTAAAGAAATAGATTGTATAACTAGTTCTTCTAATTGTATTTGGCAAAACTACCTTTGTATTGAATCAACATGCGATACAAATTGTAGTGAATGTACTACGTTCGCGGACTGTATTTCGAGTTGGGCTGAGTCTGGTTGTGTCTGGACCCCTTATGAAACATGTGAGCCAGAACTGTTTGAGTAATAAAACAACAAAAAAATAAATTAAAAAATGCCCGAAAAATTCAAAAGTTTTTTCTCTAAAATAATAACAGATAAAAGATTAAAAATTGCTCTTTTCTCTTTTATTGTTTTATTCAGTATTTTTATTCCTTTAAAACGCGCTGATGCTATTTGGGGAATCGGAGATATCGGGCTTTTTGATTTGGCTCAAACGCAATTAGATGCTTTAGATTTTGTAGATAGCGTAATTTTGAGATTAGTTATCTTTATTTTTGTCCTTATTGTAGAATCAGAGATTTTTATTTTTACCGCAGCCAATCTTTTACAATGGGCAATGAATCTACCAATAAATATTGGGATCGGTGCCACAAAAAACCTTCTTGTTGCCTCGGGCTGGCAATTTACTCTTGGTCTAACTAATCTCTTCTTCATTTTAGCCCTCGTGATTATTGCCTTAGCTCATATTTTGGGATTAAGTACTTTTGAAATGAAAAAAGCTCTGCCAAAGCTAATTATAATTGCTCTTTTGGTGAATTTTAGTTTAGTTTTTATTGGAATGTTTGTAGATATTGTCAATATCTTTCAGAATGCTATTTTAGATGCGCTCGGAAAAGATTTGGTTACCTTAGCTATCCAGCCACTTATAACTAGCGCTAAAAGCGTTGCTGCCTGGTTTGTTCTTATTCCTACCACCTATTTGATTACTGCTCTAATTCCTTTTGGCAATGTTATTGCAGCTGTAGCGGTTGGAAGCACAATCCTTACTGATATTGTATCTGGCGGTATCTTGCTTAAGGGTCTGTTTTTAATAATTATAAATTTGCTTATTGGAACCATCTTCTTATTCTATTTCGTCTTTTTCTTAATGAGAATAGCTATGATTTGGATTTTGGCTATTTTTGCTCCTTTGGCTTTTTTCAGCTATATTCTGCCTCAAACTCAAGGTGTTTGGAGAGAATGGCTCAAAACTCTCTCAGAATGGTTAACCTTAGGAATAGTTGCAATTTTCCTAACAGGTTTAGGATTAAAATTATTTGCAACAACCGGAGACAATGCTATTCTTGACTGGGGAGGAGATATAAATACAGGAAGAGGTTCTTTACCAGCTTTTATTTATAATTATCTGTTTTTGCTTGTTTATATGGGAATAGCTGCTTATTACAGTATAAAATATACTCCCCAAATGGCTAATACCTTATTAGATTATGGAAAAGGTTTTGCAGGTGGTGTTAGAAAAATAGCAACTACAAGAACAATGAAAAGAGATGTTTGGGGGCCAGCAGCAGAACAATTGGCTGATACGGAAAAGTGGGGTCAACGATTAATAGGAAGGGCTAAAGAAGCAGAAATAGAGGGGAAAATAGGAAGGGCAATGTTTATGAGATGGGCTGGGAGAGGTGCTGGGGGATTAGGCAAAGCGGTTGGTACAGCCACCAAACCGTTTAGACCAGGTCTGATTGAATATGCGGCTCAACAAAGAAGAACTGCCAAACCAAAGGGCTGGGATCAAATGTCTGTTGCTGATAAGTCCAATTATATTAATGCTCTAACACAAGATAAAGAAAAAATGGTTTTAGCAAGTCAAATGGCGACCGAAGGCACTTTTGCTCATGCTGGAAATGAATTCCAAGAGCAAATACTTGGAATAGCAAAAGGTTTTTCAAAAGATGATAGAAATAAGGCGTTGTATGGAAAAGAAATTGGAGATATTTATGATGTAATTCCAGACGGTGTTACTCTAGAGTCTGAACTCGATCTTAAAGCAACAAAACAAGACAAAGAAGAACTCAGAAAAAAAATAGAAGGTAAGGCAAAAGAAATAACCGCCAATGCTGGTTTACCAGAAGATCAATATACGCAGAATTTGGATTTAGCTGCTGCCGTTCTAAGAATAAAAGCAATGAAAACAGCTGATTTGGTTAAGATGAAAAAAGCTTCTCTTACCTCCATGGCTGGCAGATTAGCTTCTCATGAAATGACCAGTCAACAAATACAAAGAATTTATAATACCTTTGGCAGAGATACAATAGATGATATATTCAAGGGCGATGGCGGGCTTAATGATATCTTTGAAAACAAAAAACAAAAAGAAGGACAAAAACTCCTTGATCAAGCGTATCGCCGAAATCCTGCACTTGTTCACTTTTTTGCTAATACTCCTGCAGGTAGAGCGATGAACTGGAGCGGACTTAAATATATGGATAGGAACGAAAACAATAAAATAGATTTTGATAAATTTAAAGAAAGATTGTCAGAAGAAGAAAGAGAAAGAGAAGAAGAAAAAGAAAAAGAAGCAGCAGTAGTGCCTAAACCAGTTTCTAGAGTAAAGCAATTTGAAAAAGATATATTGTCAAAATTAGCAGAACAAAAGGAAATCAAGGCACAAATTTCAGAACATAAAAAGGAATTGAGAGGGGTAAAAACAGCTGCAACAAGAATAGACGTAGAAAATAATATTAAAGAAAAAGAAAAAACCCTTAAAATTAATCAGGCAGAAATTAAAAAACTTCAAAAGAGTTATTCAGAAGAATGGAAAGCAGAAAAAATAGCACTCACCGAGGCAGCAGCTGAAACTGAAGAACCAAAAGCAAAACTTTTGAGCGAGGTTGAAAAACTAAAAGCATTAGATAAAGCAGCTGAAAAAATAGAGTCTGATAACGCTCTCTTTATATCTAAGTTAGAAGATAGGGAGAAGGTTTCTAAATTAACAGAAAAAGAACAAGAAGCATATAAACAATACAAAGAAGCCTATAATAGCGCGTTTACCGAAAGAAAAGAAATAAAGAGCAAACTTGATGCATCAGAAAAGTATGCTAATAAAATATCTCTAAGACTAAAGAATATTCGAGGCATAGAAAACAATTTAGAAATAACTAAGAAAGAAGCTTTGACCTCTGGAAATTTAGAAAAAGTGAAAAATGCAGAGCTTGCCATGGAACATCTGAAACAAGAAAAAACTTCTATCGAAAAGATTTTAGCAACATCAACCCCAGAAGAAATGCTTAATAAAGAAAAAGGAGTTGATATTATGCAGGAGAGATTAAAAGAATTTAATCAAAATCCATTAGTAGTACAAGCCAAAAGAGATGTACGAAAGCTGAAACAAAAAATAAGGTTAACTCAAGATAAAACAGAAAAAACTAGACTCCGAAAAGATTTATCTAGTCATAAAGAAAGATATTCTTCAGTATTCGAAATTGCTCCAAAACTAGAAAAAGCTTACAGAGAACAAAAAAGAGGATTGCCAAAGACAAAAGGTGCACTAGAAAAATTACAAACCCAAAAATTAACAGCAATTAGTAATCTGAATTTGAAAAAATCAAAAGATTTAGAATTAAAAATAGAAAATCAGGAAAAATTAGCAGATAGTTCACGCTACAGATTGTCTGTATTGTTACCAGGCGAGATTGACAGATTGATGGACGTCGTACAAGAAGAAAAAGTAAAAGGCACCGTTCCGTTTATTCCGCGACCGTCAAAAACTCCTCCGTCGACAACAACACCAACCACACCATCAGATCCACAGTCTCCGCCACCCCTATCCTCACCGCCACCACCAGACGAAATTCCTCCTGAGGATTTAGAAAAAATCAGGAAAGAATTCAAAACAAAAACAGAAAGAGTACTGAAAGACATCTCCAGCTTCGAAGAACTGAATAAGGCGCTAGATGATCTTGGAGAGATACAGGGCAGCAAAAAACTTTATTCGACAAAAGAACTTAAAGAAATAATTAAGGATATTAGAATTGGAAAGAAAACTCTCTCTCATGTAACAAGAGAGGGAGGGCTAAGAAGAGTGGTAAGAAAATTGATTAGCTTAGAAAAAAAGAATACACGTTAAGTACTTAAAATAATAAAAAGTGCGGTAAAATGCTTTTGTAGCTTTTTACCGCTTAGGGTGAGGGAGGTGGCAGGAAAGGACGAACGTTCAGTAACCAGGCTGGCATTGGATGTGGACTAGTGAGTTCTGGTATGATGCCACGATCTACATCAACCTTATTGGCCAAGTTCTGAAGTGCAGTACAATCCTGAAGAGTCTTTTCAAACTCCTGATAAGTATCTGCCATTTCTTGCAGTAAAGTATCAAGTCGAGTTTTTAGTAAATCTTCTGCTGTCTGGGCTTGCCGGAAAGCCCAAGGAACATGTCTTTTAACTTGTTCTTTGAACTTGTCCTTCTCTGGAGCCACAAAGAGCGCTATAACCTGATTTGTTGGACCATCCAAGATTTCGTCAAGATCAGAAGGATTCTCCATTACTGTTCTTGCAATCTCTACTAGTTTGGCCCTAAATTTTCCTACTCCGATACTCTTATCATAATTCACCATTCTTTTCACCTATTTAATTATACATATTATATCAAACAAGATAAAATTTGTCAATAGTTATGACTAACAAATATACATCAGAACAATTTTGGAAATTATATGACAAACTTCCTCAGGAATTAAAGGATGCTCTTTTTGCTGAGGAAACGGGTACTAATATTTATGATACTTGCAAAAGAAATGATTGTTTAGAATACCACAGTGAAATTATTGAATATGTTGGTCAAGTTTTAATTGGGGTCTTGGCTCCCGAGGATTTTATGGCTGTACTAAAGAAAAACCTAAAATTAACTAAAGAAACTGCCAAAAAAGTTGTCCAAGAAATTAATCGTTTTATTTTTTATCCGGTTAGGCCTTTATTAGAAAAACTGTATAAAATGAAAATGACACCTTCTTCTTTGGAAAAACCTGGTTTAGTTACTAAAACTCCTGCTCCAAAAAAAGAAGAGTCAGCTCCTCCCAGAAAAGACACTTATAGAGAACCTATTAAATAAATATATGAGATTTACTGTTCCTCAATTTATTGAGCGCGAAGCAAAAATAGTTGGTCCATTAACTTTTAGACAGTTTATTTTTATTGCAATTGCTGGCGCTATTTGCTTTTTTATTTATAGTATTGCTCCTTTTTATGTGTTTGTAATAGCCTGTGTTATTTTTGGTGGGAGTTCCTTGGCTTTGGCATTTTTAAAAGTACAAGGAAGATCCTTGCCCGTTGTTTTATCAAATCTTCTAAGGTTTAATTTTGCTCCCAAAATGTATCTTTGGAAAAAAAGCCAAGTCCCAATAAAAATTTTGAAAAAAGAAACAGTGGTGCAATCAGAAAAAGAACAAGAAACCCCTTTAAAAATAGCTGAAAAGAGTCAATTAAAAAAAATAAGGACTGAAATTGAAACAAGACCAGAATAATATGGTTAAAGCATCAACTCAACAATTTTTAGAAGTTAAAGAAATTAAACAAGGAGTCGTTGTTTTAAAAAACAAAGCTTTGAGAGGAGTATTAATGGTTTCCTCTTTAAACTTTGCCTTGAAATCTAAAGATGAACAAAATGCTACTATTTACCAATTCCAAAGCTTTTTGAATTCCTTAGACTTTCCTCTTCAAACATTAGTTCAATCTCGAAAACTCAATATTACTGGATATTTAGATAAATTAAAGGAATTAGAAAAAGAGCAAAAAAACGAACTCTTAAAAACTCAAACAGCGGAATACAGAAATTTTATTAAAGAATTGATTGTTGGGAGCTCTATTATGTCTAAAAATTTCTTTGTTATAGTTCCTTTTGTTTCAATTAAAATTCCTGGCATTACTTCAAAGGGCTCTGGAAAAACACTTGCTAAATCAATCGATGATCAATTTCAAAGAGCAAAATCTCAACTTTGGCAAAGAATGGAATTTGTATCTATGGGATTAAGAAGGTGTGGATTAAAGTGTATTCCCTTAAATACCACTGAGTTAATTGAGCTTTTCTGGTCATTACATCATCCAGAAGAAGCTGAAATAGGATATTATCCTGAAATACCTCCTGAATTAATAAAATGAAAATACCTTTTTTAAAAAAGAAAAGAACATATCAATTGGTTAAGGAAGATACCAGTAAGATTTTTGAAAAAAAGGCAATGGAGCTTAACGACATCATTGCCCCTTCTTCAATTACTATTTCTTCTGACAACTTAAAGCTTGGCAAAATGTTTGCTAAATCTTTTTTCATTTTTTCCTATCCCAGATATTTAAGTACTGGCTGGTTTTCTCCAATCATTAACCTTGACGATCCAATGGATATTTCCATTTTTGTTCACCCGATTGAAACAGGAACGATTTTAAAACAATTAAGAAGAAGGGTGACTGAAGTTCAGGCCGAGATTTCAGAAAGACAGGAAAAGGGATTAATCAGAGATCCTGTTTTACAAACAGCTTATCAGGATTTAGAAACTTTAAGAGACCGGCTCCAGACAGCTCAAGAAAGAATGTTTAAATTAGGCATCTATTTAACTACTTATGGCAAATCAGAACAAGAATTAAAAAACATTGAGAACACGCTAAGGTCAATGTTAGAATCTCGCTTAATATACATTAAACCTGCTCTTTATCAACAAAGAGAAGGTTTTAATTCTTGTGCTCCTTATGGATTAGATCAACTTCAAGTTCATACTTCAATGAACACAGGACCTCTTTCTTCTGTTTTTCCTTTTGCTTCATTTGATTTAAGTTCAAACGAAGGAATCTTATATGGAATAAACAGACATAACAATTCTTTAATTCTTTTTGATAGATTTAGTTTAGAAAATGCGAATAGTATTTTATTTGCGAAGAGTGGAAGTGGAAAGTCATATGCAGTCAAATTAGAAGTTCTACGCTCTTTAATGATAGGGGTTGATGTAATTATCCTTGATCCTGAAAATGAATATGAATTCTTATCTGATGCTGTGGGTGGTTCTTTCTTTAATATTTCTTTAGGATCTGCAAATCACATTAATCCTTTTGATTTGCCCACTCCAAGAAAAGATGAAAAACCATCTGATATTTTAAGATCTAATATTATTAATTTAGTTGGTTTAATACGAGTTATGTTAGGAGGGTTAACTCCTGAAGAAGATTCTATTATGGACCAAGCTCTTACTGAAACCTATGCTGCTAAAGACATTACTATTAAAAGCGATCCAAGTACTTGGAAAGAGAATGTTCCCTTAATGGAAGATTTAGAAGCAATTCTCAACACTATGGAAGGAACTGATTCTTTAGTAAGAAGATTAAGAAAATTTACCAAAGGCACATTCAGTGAATTCTTTAATCAAAAAACTAATATTTCAACTGACAATCCTTTAATTGTATTTGGAATCAGAGATATGGAAGACGAATTAAGGCCAATCGCAATGTTTATTGTTATGCGTTATATCTGGAATAAAATCAGGTCTGAGCTTAAAAAAAGAATTTTGGTCGTAGATGAAGCCTGGTGGATAATGCAATCAGAAGATGGAGCTTCCTTTTTATATGGTATGGCTAAAAGAGCCAGAAAATATTGGCTAGGGGTAACCACTATTACCCAGGATGTGGGAGATTTTATGAAATCTGAATATGGAAAACCTATTATTACTAACTCTTCTTTACAAATTTTATTAAAACAATCTCCAGCCACAATTGATTTGGTAAAGAAAACCTTTAATCTGACTGAAGAAGAAAAATATTTATTATTAGAAGCTGAAGTGGGGGAAGGTATATTTTTTGCAGGACAAAAACATGTAGCAATTAAAGTAGTTGCTTCGTATACTGAAGATCAAATTATTACCACTGACCCAGAACAGGTATTGAAAATTAAAAAAGCAAAAGAAGAATCAATTTAAGAAGGTTTAACAACCACCTTTCTTTCATCTCTTTCACCAATACTCTCTGTAATAACCCCACTTCTTTCAGCCAACTCCATATGAACAATTCTTCTTTCAAAAGCGCGCATTGGACTTAGCGCTTTTTCTTTTTTGGTCAAAACCACATCATCAGCAACAGAATTGGCTAATTCTTTCAAATACTCGGCTTTCTTTTTCTTGTAATCATTAATATCAACGTTAACATAGAATAATTCTTCTGTTTTTTTTCTTAAAATAATTTTCAAAAGATGCTGAATGTCAGCCAAGGTTTGACCTCTTTCTCCAATCAAAATTTGAGGGTCTTCAGTTTTAACCTTAATCAAAAGAGTATTTTCTTCTTGGGTCGAAAAATCAAGACTAACGTCAAAAGTGGTTTTTTGAAAAAACTCTTTAGTAATTTTTCTTATTTTTTCCAAACCTTCTTTTGAAATCATGCTTTTCTAAAGATTAAATATTGTTGGCCGATTGAAAGAACAGTAGTTGTTATCCAGTATAAAGCAACTGCAGACGGCATTCTAATAAGAATAAAAATTGTTAAAAAAGGAAACATAAAAATCATTTGATTAGAAACTGCGCTTGCTGCTTGCCCCGCTTTTTCTTTATTGCTTTTCATTTGAATGAGTTGGGCAAAACCAGCTAATATTGCTAAAAAAAGACTTGGTTGAGAAAGATCTATTAAATTCAAAAAACTAAAGCTTATTATTTCAGGTCTTGGAATAAAACTATAAAGATTACTTAACTCTTCTGATTGTAATCCTCTCCAAAATACACGATAAAGAGCAATTAAAAGCGGTAACTGAATTAAAACAGGAATAAGACTATTAAGAGGATTAATCTTTTCTTTTTGGTAAAGCTCTAAGATTTCTTGCATTTGCTTTTCCTTATTGTCTTTGTGATTATTTTGAATCACTTTCACTTTTTCTTGAATTCCGGATAGAGCTTTTTGTGATTTTAAAGATTGAGCCATCAAAGGAGACAAAACTAATCTGATTAAAGCTGTTAAAACAATTACTGCTATTCCAAAATCGCGTCCTGGCAAAAATTGATATAAAAAAAATAAAGCATTAAACAATGGTTGATACAATATTTTGTTAAAAAATTCGGTTAAAAAATTCATTATTTATTATTAATTATTTTCGCTTTTTTAAAAAGCTTACTAATCATTTCTTTTATCTCTTTAAAATCTTTTAACTCTAATCCTGGACTTGCTATGATAATGACGTCTACTCCTTTTTGGATTTTTTTAAGATTCAAATAAACTATTTCTCTAAGTTTTCTTTTTATTTTATTTCTAGTAACAGCTTTTTTAGAAAACTTTTTAGATACTACAAAGGTAAAGCGCGATTCGTTTAAATCATTGGATAATATTTTTAAGATTAAAAGATCTTGTTTAAAAATCCTTCCTTTTTCAAATACTTTTTGAATATCTTTATTTTTTTTGAGTCGGTTAATCTTTGCTAACATTTCTATAATAAAAACATTAGCCTAAACTGTAAGCTTTTTTCTTTTTTTTCTTCTTCTGTTCACTAAAACTCTTTGGCCTGATTTTGTTTCTTGCCTCTTTCTAAAACCGTGGGTTCGTTTTCTTTTTCTTTTTTTAGGCTTATAAGTTATTGACATGTTTTTATTTTATATTGTTTTAATCTTAAAATCAACCTTAGATGAATTCCACAAAATATCCACAGGTTATTAACTTTAATAATCTTATTGTGTTTATTTTGATTTTAGCTTGGTTATAAGATATAATAATTTATTATTTATAAAAGATTAAGGATTTATAATAACATGAACAACCAAGAATTGTGGCAAGCAACTTTGGCCCAAATTCAACTTAATATTTCTCCTGCCAGTTTTGCTACTTGGTTTAAAAATACCAGCATTGTTAGTCAAAAAGAAGGCAAGACAATTGTTTCGGTAACTAATTCTTTTGCCAAAGAATGGCTTCAAAATAAATATGGAAAAACTATTTTAAAAATTTTACACGAATTAGATTCTAAGATTAAAGAGGTTAAATATGAGGTCAAGCATAAAGCAAATAAAAATGAAGCGAGGGTTTTGGATAAAAGCTCTTTTCTTTTTTCTAGAAAAAGACAGCTTGATCTTCAGAGATTTAAAGCTCAAAAAGAAACAAATATTAATCCAAGATATACATTTGAAAGTTTTATTGTTGGCCCTTTTAATGAATTAGCTCAGGCTGCAAGTTGGGCAATATCAAAAGAACCAGGTAAGGTTTATAATCCTCTTTTTATTTATGGAAAAGTGGGTTTAGGTAAAACTCATCTCTTGCAAGCCATTGGAAATGAGATTGTAAAAAACTTTTCGAAAAAAAAGGTTAAATATATTCCATCTGAAACATTTACTTCTGGGATGGTTTCGGCAATCAGAAAACAGAGTATTGAAAATTTTAAAACAAAATATAGAAACATTGATGTTTTAATTTTAGATGATGTTCAGTTTTTAGCTGGAAAAGAAAAAACTCAAGAAGAATTTTTTCATATATTTAACCATTTGTATGAACAGAACAAACAAATCATTCTTTCCTCTGATAGACCACCTAAAGCAATTTCTGCTTTAGCTGAGAGACTAAGATCTCGCTTTGAAGGAGGAATGATAGCTGATATTAGTTATCCTGATTATGAAACAAGAATGGCTATTTTAAAAATAAAATGTGAGGAAAGAAAAATAGTTCTTCCAGAAAATATTTTAGATTATATTGCTTCTAGTATTCAAAAAAATATCAGAGAATTAGAAGGAGCACTAACTCGTGTCTCAGCTTATCAAAAATTAAATAATAAAACTCCTGATACTGAAACAGTAAAATCTCTTCTTAAAAATCTTATTTTTTCACCCAAACAAAGAATTACTCCTAAAAAAATAATTAAGATAGTAGCTGATTTTTACGACTTAAAAGAGAAAGAGATTTTATCTTCTTCAAGAAAAAGAGAAATTGTCAGACCTCGTCAAATAGCAATGTATCTTTTAAGGGAAGAACTTAAAAGTTCTTATCCTTTTATTGGCCGAAGGTTTGGAGGAAGAGATCATACTACAGCTATCCATGCTTATGAAAAAATTGTAAAAGAGATCAATAAAAATGAGAATATTGCAGAAGAAATTAACCTTATTAAACAGAGAGTTTTTAGTGTTTAATTATGGGAAATTTTGTGGAAAAATTGAGCAAAAACACTTATTAAAACATAAATAATTATATTTATATAAAAAGAAAACACAATATCCCTACAATAAATCACTATTTTTACCCAATTAAATTGAATAAAAAAATACAATAATTCACAGACATAATATTAATAATAATTTAATAATTTAAATAATAATTAAAATAATTAAAATGAAATTATTAGTTTTACAAGAAAAATTAAAAGAAGGATTAAAAATAGTTAGTCGAGCTTCTTTTAAGTCTCTTTCTCTTCCTATTTTAAATAATATTTTATTAAGAACAGAAAAAAACTTTTTAGAATTAGCGGCTACCGATTTAGAAGTTGGAATAAAATGGTGGTCTTTAGCAAAAATAGAAAAAGAAGGAGAAATTATTGTTCCTACTCAAGTTTTTTCTAATTTTATTAGTTTTTTACCAAATAAAAAAGTTAAATTAGAGGTTGATAAATTAACTCTAAATATTGAATGCGAAAATTATAAAACTAGTTTAAAAGGATATAGTACAGAAGAGTTTCCTATTATTCCGCAAATATCTGAAGCAGAAATCGTTATTATAGATAGTGAAATTTTTTGCCAAGGATTAAATCAAGTGGTAAATATCACTAGTCCATCTACAACTAGACCGGAAATCTCTGGAGTTTATTTGATTTTTAAAGAAAATTCAATAAAAATGGTAGCCACAGATAGTTTTAGATTGGGAGAAAAAACAGTTATTCTTGAGAAGAATACAAAGCTACGTCAACAATATTCTTTAATCCTTCCTCAGAAAGCAGTTAAAGAAATTATTAATATTTTTGGAGAAAAAAAAGAGGAACTTAAAATTTATTTAACCCCTAATCAAATTTTATTTGAAAAAGTAATTCCTGAATTACCATCACATCCACAAATTCATTTAGTCTCAAGATTAATAGAAGGAGAATATCCAAACTATCAAGAAATTATTCCTGAAAAATATAAAACCCAGATTATTCTTAAAAAAGAAGAATTCTTAAACCAAATTAAAACAGCTAGTATTTTTAGTGGTAAGATAAACGAAATAAAACTAAAAATAGATCCTAAAGCACAAAAAATAACAGTGTTTAGTCAGAGTCCTGATTTAGGAGAATATAATAGTTTTTTCTCAGCTAAGATAAAAGGTAAGGCAATGGAGGTTGCCTTTAACCATCGATTTTTACTTGATGGACTTTTAAATATAAAAAGCTCACAAATCACTTTTGAGCTTAGTAGTGAAGATGGCCCAGGAGTTTTAAAACCAGTTGGAGATAAAAGTTATCTTTATATTGTAATGCCTATTAAGGCAAGTTAGTATCAGAAGGTTTGGGTGGAGTAAAGTTTTCTTGAGGATATTTTTTTAAAGCCTGCTCCATGAAATTATGAAAAATAGGACCTGCTAAAACTACACCCGGTTTTTCTTTCATAGGAGTATTGTCATTATTCCCAACCCAGACACCAGTTACGATTGAAGGACTATAACCTATAGCCCAAGCATCTTGATAGTTCTGGGTTGTTCCTGTTTTAGCAGCTACTTGATAATCTTTAAAATAAAGTTGAGAGTTCCATCCAAACATAGGGGCTCTTGCCTCATTGTCTGATAAAATATTATTAATTATTCTACATGGTTGAATTGATAAAACCCTTTTCTGGGTTTTTTTATTTTCTTCTATAATATTTCCTTTTGAATCTTCTATTCTTAAGATAGTAACTGGAGAAACCTTTAATCCTTCTGTAGCAAAAACCCCATAAGCAGAAACCATGTCTAAAAGCTTAACTTCCCATCCCCCTAAAACAATTGAGGGGCCATATGGTGGCTTTAGAGTGGTAATTCCAAGATCCTGTGCTGTTTTAACCGAGTTATCTATTTCTGGTCCAGCCATTTCTAAGAGAACCTTTACAGAAGCCACATTGATTGATTGAGAAAGAGCTTGTCTAAGAGTTATTTCTCCCCTATAAAATCCATCATAGTTTCCAGGTATATATTCTTTTCCTCCCCAGACTCCAAAGTTTGTTTCTTCATCAATTACAGTTGTATCAGGAGTAAATCCATTTTTAAAAGCAGTAGCATAAACAAAAGGCTTAAAAGAAGACCCTGGTTGTCTTAATCCTAAAGTAGTTACATTAAATTGAGGGCTAAATTTACAAGTTTCTTCAGAAATACAGTTTGGAGGATAAGGGTCTTCAAAATAACCAGCACCTCCAACCATAGCTAAGATCTCACCAGTTTTAGGATTAATTGATACCAAGGCAGCATTGTGAGCATTATTGTATTTATTTGCTTTTACTCCTTGCTCAATAATATATTCAGCTGCTTCTTGAAGCTCCCAGTCTAAAGAGGTATAAACCCTTAACCCGTTTTCTCTTAAAAAGTCTTGTCCATACTTATTATCAAGATAACTTTTAACATATAAGGTAAAATAAGGCGCTTTAAGAATAATAGGCTTTTTAAACTCTAACTCTTCTTTTTTTATCAATTCAGCTTCTTGTTTAATTAAATACCCTTCTTGAACCATTCTGTTTAATACATAATCTTTTCTTTCAAGCAATTCTTGCTTGTTTTGATAAGGAGATAAGTAACTTGGAGCTTGGATTAAAGAGGTAAGAATAGCTGCTTGAGCTACAGAGATTTCTGATACTGGTTTTTGAAAAAATGTTTGACTGGCAGCTTCTACTCCATAAGCATTTGAACCAAAAGGTACTTGATTTAAATACCATTCTAAAATCTGGTCTTTAGAATAGCGACGATCTAGTTCTAAAGCCAAAATAACCTCTCTGATTTTTCTTTGAGCTGTTTTTTCAAGAGATAGAAAACTTGATCTAATTAATTGTTGAGGGATTGTTGAACCTCCATAGACTGGTCTTCCTATTTTTAAGTCAGCTAATATTGATCTAATTATTCCTGGGATATCAATTCCGAAATGATTATAAAAATTAGCATCTTCGGTCGCAATAACAGCTTGTTTTAAATGTTCAGGCATTTCACTCAATGAGACATAAGTTCTTTTTTCTTCTCCGTAAATATCGTACAAAACTATTTCTCCAGTTCGGTCATAAATTTTAGTAGACTCAATAAACTGTTTTTCGCTGAATTTTTCTGGCCGAGGCAGATCTTTTCCATAATAAATAAACAAGAATAATGAAAAAAGAATAACAAATAAAGAACAATAAAAAAACAATTTAGCAATCTTAATAATTGAATCAAGGTTTATTCTTTTTTTAACCCTCTTTTTTCTTTTGTAGGTTTTTCTATAAATTCTTCTTTTTGCCATAATTTTGATTTACAGATCCATGTTTTTATCTTAAAATAAAAATGTATGAAAATAAATAGTCACTCTGAAAAAATTGATGAAGTTTTAACAAGAAGAGTAGACAAGATTCTACCCACTAAAGCAGAGCTCAAAAGTTTAATGCAAAAGAAAAAGATTAGACTTTATTTGGGTATTGATCCTACTGGTACTAAACTTCATCTTGGCCATTCTGTTGCTTTAAGAAAGCTTCAAGAGTTTGCTGATTTAGGACATGAGGCCATTCTTTTGGTTGGGACAGGAACAGTTTTAGCCGGAGATCCCTCAGGTAGAGATAAAGCCCGCCCCTATATTACTGAAAAAGAAATTAAAAAGAATATTGCCACTTGGAAAAAACAAGCCAGTAAGATTTTAGATTTTTCTAAAATAAAAATTAAATACAACGGAGACTGGCTTTTAAAATTAGACCTTAAAGGACTTATTGAAATTGCTTCCAATATATCATCTATCCAGCTTTTTAAAAGAGATATGTTCCAGAAGCGCATTAAAAGAGGAGATACTGTTTGGATGCATGAAACTTTGTATCCTTTGCTTCAAGGGTATGATTCAGTGGTCATGGGTGTTGACTTAGAAATTGGAGGAACAGATCAAACGTTTAATATGCTTATTGGTAGAGAGCTTCAACGAAAAATGAAGAACCGAGAAAAATTAGTCTTAACTGTTCCCATGGTTCTTGGTATAGATGGTAATCAAATGAGCAAAACTTCTGGCAACTGCGTTTGGTTATCCGACTCTCCGAAAGAAATGTTCGGAAGAATTATGTCCATTCCTGACAAGTTGATTGTTCCTTATTTTGAGATGTTAACTAATGTTCCAATTGATTTAGTTAAGCAATATAAAAAACAACTTAAGTTAAAGAAAGTAAATCCAATGATCCTAAAAGAGGAATTAAGCTTTGAAATTGTCCAAACCTATCATTCAAAAAGAAAGGCAAAAATTGCTCAATCAGAATTTACAAGAGTATTTAAACAAAAGAAACTGCCCCAAAAAATAGTAAAAGTTACAATTAAACAAAAGACAATTAATATTCTTGACCTTTTAGTTAAAACAAAATTAGTTTCTTCAAAAACAGAAGCCAAAAGATTGATTTTACAAAAAGGAGTCAAAATAGACGGAAGAGTTAAAGAAGATTGGAAAGCAATTGTTAGGACTAAAAAAGGACAGGTTATTCAGGTTGGGAAAAGAAGATTTGCAAAGATTAAATAACAAACCCGCCCCTTAAGTATGGGCGGGTTTTTCTTTTATAACTATTCTTCTGAAGTCTCTTCAACACCTTCTTCTGGTGATTCTTCAGCTTCTTCCCCTGGTGTCTTCTCAGTCTCTTCTGATGGTGTTTCTTCTGAACCTTCTTCTGAAGTTTCCTTAGTTTCTTCTTTTGTAGTTTCTTCTTGGTTTAAAATTTCTTCGTAAATCATTTTTATTAACTTGTTAAGATTTTTTAATTTCCCGACCTTTTCGGTTAATTAGAAAAGCCTATATTTTAGGCTCATAACAAGCATTATATATTTTCAAAAAGGGTTGTCAAGAGGAACTTTAAATCTTAACTTTTTCTTTTCTAAATTCTTTCTTCTTTTTATCCCAGCCCCAAATTTGGACTGACATTTCTATTTTAAATTTTTTAAGGAATTTTTGTATTTTTCTTCTTCTTGTAGAAATATTAGCTAAAGTGGTTAATTGGATTTTTTTCATTCTCTTTCCCTTAATAGCCAATAAATCAATAATCCCGAAAACGTCAGTTTGTTGATATTTTACTTTAGGGGCAAACCATACGATCCATCCTTTGTCTTTCAATATTTGAATTGCCTTTTTTCTAATAATGGCTTCTTTTGACATATTTACAAAAGCTTGATATTAGAATAAATTTCTTGGACAGAATCGCTTTCATCCAAGCTTTCAAAAAGCTTTTCGCAAGCCTGTTTCTGCTTTTCTTCTATTTCAATTTCTTCTTTCGCAATCCATGCCAAAAAGACCGATTCAATTTTTTGTCCTTGTTTCTCTAAATCATTCTTTATATTTTCAAGATCATTTGCTTTTGTATAAATTTCTAAAAATCCATTACGCCAAAGCACATCTTCTGCTCCAGCCTCAATTGCCTTTAATTCTAACTCTTCTTTAAACTGGGGTGTTTGGTTTTCAGCTTTAATAATAACCACACCTTTTCTTTCAAAAAGCCATTTTACTGAACCTTCTCCAGCTAATTTTCCATTATGTTGATTTAAGATTTGTTTAATCTGGCCTAAAGCTCTGTTTTTATTGTCAGTAATTCCTTCAATAATAATGGCTATACCTCCAGGACCATAGGCTTCAAATAAAACTTCTTCTAATTGAGCTCCTTCTGTTTCCCCAACCCCCTTTTTGATAGCTCGCTCAATATTGTCTTTAGGAAGATTCATGGCCTTGGCTTGTTCAATTGTTAAACGCAACTTAGAATTAGTTTCAGGGTCTGCTCCTCCCTCGCGAGCTGCAATTGCAAGAACTCTTGCCATTTTTGAAAACACCTGACCTCTTTTAGCATCAGTGATAGATTTTTTATGTTTGATTTTTGAGAAATGAGAATGTCCACTCATGTTTTTTTATTCTATTCTAGTTTGTTTTTAAAATCAATTAGACCTTATTCTTTTTCTAAATATTAGAATTATTATTCCTGAAGCAAAAGCAAGAACTATGGCAGAGGATAAAACATTAAGAAAATTGAAAGGCTCTATAATCTGCTCGCTGATTGCAGCCAGTTCTTTTTTAGAAAGATCATTGTCTGTTCCATTTTCAAGAGATATATTTTTTATCTCTACCTGAACAGATTCTTCTTTTATAACAATATTTTCTTTTCCTGGAGTAAGAGTTGAGCTCCAAAACCAGCCAGATTCGGTTTGATTATATGATTGCCCTAGACGAGCTTTTTCAAAATCTACTCTATCTATAGTTTTTCCATCAGGCTGGATAAGATTTAATCCGTCACCACCATTGTTTAAAGTAATTTTTGTTATTTCTCTTGAGAGAACCAAGAATTCCTTAGCTAAAATCTGAGCTGTTTTTGAAAAGACAAAAGTATGAATACTACCTTTTGAATCTTTTATTTTCCAATCGGCAAGCGAAACTATAAAATTATTTTGGTTAAAAATCTCAATCCATTCATTCTCTGTATCTGGTCCTTCGGGGGAGGGAAGAATTTCATTAATAATAATTCCAGAAGAATAGTTTATAGATTCTTGGGTTTGTGTTTCAATAATAGGTTCTTGAATGAGTTGCGATCCTGTAACCCAAGCTAGATCTTGTTTTTTAATATCCTGGACCCTAGCTTCACCTATACCTTTTATTCTAATAAGGTCATCTAAGGAAGAGAACGGCCTTAAAGAAATTAACTCCAATGCTCTTTTTTCTCCTATATGGATAATTTTAACCAAGTCTTCCAGTGGTGCAGTATTAATGTCTATTTGAATAGCATTAAGAGGTTTATTGGATGGCAGTAAAAGCAAAAAAAGAGATAGCAAGCTTAAAAGAACAAATCCCTTTCTATTTTGCCTTGAAGCCCTTGACAAATTTTGCATAATTTGCTATTATATTAATACTAACACACAAGCCCCATGGCTGGGGGTTTAGGAATTTCTCTTAGCCGGACAGTTTGGCTTAGGCGAAATTACTCCTCAGAGATGTTCCGCACTTATGTTCCAAATACTTGAGTTAGCCCCCAGCCATGGGGCTTTTTGTTTTCTTAACCCATTACTTTTTCTATTTCTTCTATTGTTGTTATTCCTTCTAAAACTTTTATTAATCCATCTTGTTTCATAGTAACCATCCCTTTTTTAATTGCTTTTTCTTCCAAAGAAGCTATTGAAGGATTGGTTAGTATGAATTTTTCCATTTCATTATCAATAAAAAATGCTTCAAAAATTCCTATTCTTCCTCTAAAACCAGTAGAATTACAATCTTTGCAACCTACAGTTTCGGGGATTTTAAATCCTTTAATCAATTTCGGTATTTTTATTTGCTTAGAAAGTCCCCGTAAATCTTTTTTAATCTTTTTTAATTCTTGATCTGAGATACTTCTTAATTTCGAACACTTTTTACAAACTTTTCTTACTAATCTTTGAGCAATAGCTATATTAATAGCTGGGCCAATATTACTTGTTTTAGCTCCTAAGCTAATTAATCTGGCTACTGTTCCAGCAGCATCATTGGTATGTAAAGTAGTGAAAACCAGGTGACCCGTTAGGGCAGCCTGAAGAGCTATTTGAGCTGTTTCTAAATCTCTAATTTCCCCTACCAAAATAACATCAGGATCTTGTCTCATAATAGATCTTAAGCCATTGGCAAAGTCATAACCCTTTTTAGGATTTGTTTGAGTTTGAGAAATTCCTTTTAGATGATATTCAATCGGATCTTCAATAGTGATAATTTTATTTTCTGGGCTTTGCAGTTTTTTCAAGAAAGCATAAAGAGTAGTAGTTTTTCCGGAACCAGTTGGTCCAGTAACAATAATCATTCCATTTGGTTTTTTAATTTCTTTATTAAAAGAAGTTTGTAAATCTTTTCTTAGGCCCAAAGTTTCAATGCCCATCAAGTTTTTTGGATTTAAAATTCTTAAAACAATTGATTCTCCATGTTCAGCAGGTAAGCTTGAGGCCCTAATTTCAATTAAGTTTTGTCCCCAAAAAACAGAAAATCGACCATCTTGAGGTCGATCACTAATATTCAGTTTAAGTCCAGAAAGAAGTTTAATTCTACTTAGAATTCCTTGAAAGATTTCTAAATCAAAAATTATAATGTCTTGAAGAACTCCATCAATTCTTGCTCTTAGGCGAGCTTGTTTTTCCGTAGGTTCAATATGAATGTCAGAAGTTTCAAGTAAAATTGCTCCACCTAAAATTATTTCTAAAATATCAGTAATTCTTTCTTTTGAGGCTTTTTCAATCTTTTTTCCAAATTCAGAAATATTTTTTATTTCTTTTTCAATCTCTTCAACAATTTCAGGAGAAATTTCTACACTACCTGTAATTTTTTTTGAAACTTTCTCCATTAAAAGATAAAATTAAATAAGCTTTTGATTTTTTAATTTATCTTAAATTCTATTGAAAGTCAAATGATAACAAATAGTGTCTTAGAAACAAAAAAAATAGGGAGTAATTTAGCTCACCAAATCCTAAAAAACAAACTTTCAAAACAAGCAATTGTAATTGGATTAGAAGGAAGTTTAGGTGGAGGAAAAACAAGTTTTGCTCAGGGTTTTGCTAAAGGATTAGGAATCAAAGAAAAGATTTTAAGCCCTACTTTTGTTATTATGAAGCGATTTGCGATTCAGAATCTACAATTTACAAACTTATATCATTTTGATTGTTATCGAATTGACAAACCCTCAGAACTTTTAGAATTAGGATTTAAAAAAATTATTCAAAATCCTAATAATATTGTTATTATTGAGTGGGCAGACAAAATTAAAAAAATATTACCTCAAAGAATAATACGAGTTACATTTGATTTTTTAGCTGAAAAGAAAAGAAAGATTATTATTAAATAATATAAAATAATGGCACCCAAAAAGATAAAACGTCTTATTATCATAGATGCTAATTCAATAATTCATCGAGCTTTTCATGCCTTACCTCCTTTAACCAATAAAAAAGGCGAGCAAATTGGTGCTGTCTACGGTTTTTTATTGGCTTTTTTTAAATCTATGAAAGATTTTAAACCAGACTTTGTTGCAGCCTGTTTTGATGTTCATGCCCCAACGTTTCGTCATAAAAAGTTTAAACAATATAAAGCCAAAAGGCCACCTGCTCCAAAAGAATTGTATAGTCAGATTCCTAAAGTGAAAGAAGTTTTAGCGACCCTGAAGGTGCCTGTTTTTGAAAAAGAAGGTTTTGAGGCAGACGATATTATAGGAACTATTGCTAAATTAGCTCCCCGAAAACAAGTGATTCCTAAGTTAGAAACAATTATTTTAACTGGAGACAGAGATGCTTTACAATTAGTAAACTCTAAGACAAAGGTATTTGCCTTAAGCAGAGGAATTAAAAACGCTATTTTGTATAACCAAAGTCAAGTGCAAGAAAAGTATGGGATTTCTTCTCAACAAATTATTGATTATAAAGCATTAAAGGGAGATGCCTCTGACAATATTCCCGGAGTTACTGGTATTGGAGATAAAACTGCTGTTAAGCTTCTTCAGCAATTTGAAAGCTTAGAGAATTTATATCAAGAACTTGAAACTAGTTCGGAAAAAGCCAAAGAAATCAAACCCAAGTTAAGAGAGTTATTATTACAATACAAAGACCAGGCATTTTTAAGTAAATTCTTAGCTACTATTAATCAAAATGTCCAAATAGATTTTAATTTGCAGAAATGTAAATGGGGGAGGTATGATATGAAACAAATTTCAAAAACATTTGAAGAAATAGGTTTGTATAGTTTAATAAAAAGATTATCAGAATTAGACAATAATATTGTAAACCAGACAGAACCGAAAAAAAGAATTAAAAAGAACCTAAGATTATGGTAAAATATGGTTAAAGAAAGAAAAAATGAAAAACAATAACAAGCAGTCATTTAAAGAATTCGAAGTTTTTACAGGAGAAGAAGAAAAACGATTTCTTAACCAACTTGCGCTCGGCGATCTTTTTTTCTTGGCAGCCACTTTGATTTTGATGATTCTTTCTGAGAATATTTTTCATATGAATATTTTTGGTTGGAAACAATACTGGATTCTATTCTTTGCTAATGCGATATTTTTTAGTTATTTTATTTTGGCTTTGAAGAAGAATTTTAAGGTTTGGTTGCTAAAATATCTTTTAGCAATTTCTGTTCCCATACTATTTGGAGGATGGATTTATTTTTCAGATCCAGCATATGTTAAAGTATTGTTTGGCGGTCCTACAGTGGCGCTGGCAATGATTGGTTTTATTTTCTATAATTCCCAGCTTCTTTTAATAACTTCTTTAATAACCGCTGTTACGTATTGGTTTTTGATTTTCAATTTTTCGAGAGTTGGTTCTCCCTTAAAACCTTACGAGACTTACTTGATCTATATGTTTCTTATGATGGGAACAATACTCTATTTTGCCCTAATAGAAAGAACCAAAATCTTTTTAAAAGAACTTTTAAAAATAAGAAGTGAGCTTCAGGGGGCAAAAACTGTGCTAGAAATAAAAGTTAAAGCAAGGACAGAAGAATTAGAAGAACTAACTAAAACACTTGACCAGAAAGTTGGGCAAAGAACCAAAGAGGTAGAAGAAAGTAAAAAGATTTTAGAAAAAAGAGTTGATGAGCTTGAAAGATTGCATAAGCTTACTGTTGGTAGAGAACTTAAGATGTTAGAGTTGAAAAAGGAAATTAAAATATTAAAAGGAAAAAAATAAAAAATTAAAAATTAATATATTAAAAAACATGATAAAAAAAAGCACTATTTTAATAATCTTTGCAATTCTTATCAGCACAATAATTCTCCTTAACAGGGACAAGCCATCTTTAGAAAATGCTCAAGATCCTCTTTTGAAAGCAATTCAAGACCGGGGTGAAATTATTATAGGCACTGATGCTACTTATCCACCCATGGAAAGTATTGATGAACTGGGAAATTTTTTAGGCATGGACATAGATATAGCTAATGAAATTGCATTAGATCTTAATGTGAAAGCAAGTTTTGTAAACATTGCCTGGGAAGATATTTTTGATGCAGTAAGAGAGAGCAGGGTAGACATAATAATATCTTCCATTACCATAACCAGCGAGAGGATTAGGATTATGGATTTTTCCGACCCTTATTTTAATGCCGGTCAAGTAGTTATTGTTAAAATAGGCATTAAAGATATTGAAGGAGTAGAAGACCTAAAGAACTATAATGTAGGTGTTCAACTAGGAACAACTAGTGAGCAGGAAGTTAAAAAATATGTTAGTGACCCATCTTTTATAAAGACCTATGAAAATTATTATATAGCTAAAAATGATTTATTGAATGGAAAAATTGATGCTATTGTAACTGATTATCCAGGAGCAGTTGGATTAATAGCTCAAGAAGAAAGTTTAGAGATAGTAGGGGAACCTTTTACTCAAGAATTTTATGGTGTAGTTATACAAAAAGATCAACAGGTTTTGCTTACTCAAATTAATAACACTATAAGGCGCCTTAAAAGAGAAGGAAAGTTTAAGGTTTTAGAGCAAAAGTGGTTGGTTCAATAAATAAAACCAAAATTTGTTTTTTTAATGACAATTAAACTTAATCTTCAGTTTAAATTACTTATTGCTGTTGCTACAGTTATTATTGTGGCTCTAGTTAGCTTGGGTTATCTTACTATCAAGACCCAAGAAGAATTTTATCAGACTCTTTTTCAGGATTCAGCTATTACTTTGGCTCAGGCATTAGATGCTGGCATTGGTAGTAAAGAAGAACTAAAAGATATTAGTAAGCTGCAATCTGATATTTATAAAACCATATGGCTTAATTCTAATATTGTACAGATTAGTATTAGCTTACCTACGGATCATGGTTTCCGGATTGTGGCATCTAATAACACTTCTTTAATAAACACTATTGCAATTCCAGAGTATCTATCCTCTTATCAAGAAGGAGTAATTTTAACGCATATCTTAACTGATATAGATGGGAAGAGAATATTTAGAGTGATTACTCCGGTTCATGTAGGGGGTCAGCGAGTTGGGACATATGATTTAAGGTTGTCATTAGAGTCTTCGGAAAAAAACATTACTGAAACACAAAACATACTTTTATTTGGTGTACTAATAACTATTTTAATAATTATCTATACACTTTCTCTTTTGATAAAAAAGACAGTAATAGTTCCGATTAAAGAATTAGAAAAAGGAATTAAAAGAATAGGTGCCGGTGATTTAGATTATAGAATAGATATTGGCGGAGGAGATGAAATGGAAAACTTGGCTTTTGGGCTTAATGTAATGGCTTCTAAATTAAAAAATAGAAAAGAAGACTTAGCAAGAGAAAAAACATATTTAGAAGAAAAAGTTAAACAAAGAACAAAAGAGCTTCAAGAAAGAGTTAACGAGCTAGAAAGTTTTCATAAATTAACCATAGACAGAGAGTTAAAAATGATAGAATTAAAAGATGAGATTAAGAGATTAAAAGTAAAAAAACAAAAAAGGTCGAAAAAATTATAATTAAAAGAAGAAATTTATAAATGTATATATGATTAAAGCAGGTATAGGAAAAAGTAATAATCCCGATGCTTTTAAAGCCGGAGCTGAAGCATGTGAGCAAGCTATGAAGCAAATTAGTGGAGAACCAAAATTTATTCTAGCTTTTTCTACAGTTTCCTACGACCAAGAAAAGGCTCTTGAGGGAGTAAGATCCGTATCTGGTCAGGTCTCTTTGGTGGGATGTAGCGATGCTGGAGAAATTACTACTGAAGGACCAGTATTAAAACATATAGTTGTTATGGCCCTTGATTCATCTGATATTGGGTGGACAATTGGGGTGGGAAAAGGCACAATCAAAGATTCTTTTCAAGCAGGAAAAGAAGCAGCTGAAAGTGTGAAAAGTAATGCCAAGAAACCAATTTCTTTGTTTATAATGCTTTTAGATGGTTTGTCAGAAAATGGAGCAGCAGCAGTAAGAGGGGCTCAGGAGGTTTTAGGGAAAAATTTTCCCATTATGGGTGGTTCAGCGGGAGATGATTTTCTTTTTGAAAAAACCTATCAATATCACAATGATAAAGTTTTAAATGATACTGTTATAGGAATAGGGCTTTCTGGAGAATTCTCTTTTGGTGTAGGAGTGCGGCATGGTTGGGAACCAATTGGTCTACCAATGAAAGTCACAAAAGCCGAAGGAGCAAAATTAATTGAAATAGATGATCGTCCTGCCCTTTCTATTTACGAGGACTATTTTGGTAAAAAGGCCGAAGAATTAACTAAAGAGCCGATTGCCAAAATGGCTTATACTTATCCTTTGGGAATGAGCGTTAAGGGAAGTTCCGAGCTTTTGATTCGAGATGTGGTGATTGCTAATGAAAAAGGAGAAATTAATTGCGCGGCTGAAATTCCCCAAGGGGTTGAGATTCGATTAATGTTAGGAGATTCAGAAAAAGCCATTCAAGCTGCTAGAGAAGCAGCAGAAGGAGCTCTAGCTCAACTTAAAGGAGTAAAACCAAAAGTGATTTTTGTATTTAATTGCATAGCAAGATGGAAGCTCTTGGGACCAAAAATAGGGGAAGAGATTAAAGTTATTCAAGAAGTTTTAGGAAAAGAAGTTCCTTTGATTGGTTTTTATACTTATGGAGAGATAGCTCCGCTGGGAGGATTGTTAGGTTCAGAGTGCTTTTCCGTATTTCATAACGAAACAATGACTCTACTCGTCTTGGGAGAAAAAAATCAATAAATTCTAAGGTTTTAGTGCAAGAAGATTAAAGCAAGAATATTATGGTAAGGTTTTTAGGTTTTGGCTTCAACGGTAAAAAAACAAAAAAGCAGATTAAAACAATAGAAGAACTGGATAGAATTGCTAAAAAGCTTATCCGAAGGGATTTAGAATTGTCTTTAATACGAGAAAAAAGAGAAAAAGAATTTAAAGAAATTGAAGCCAAGACAAAAGACTTAGAAGAGGCCAGAAAAGGATTGCTGAATATGTTGGAAGATGTAGCGGGGTCAAGGAGAGAAGTAGAAGAAGAAAGAAATAAAACCTTAGCAATTATTAGTAATTTTACTGACGGCCTTTTGGTTTTTGATGAACAAAAAAGACTTTCTTTAATTAATCCCCAGGCAGAGAAGTTTTTAGGAATTAAATCAAAGAAGGTTATTGGCAAAACAATAAGCGCAATAGGTAGAATGTCGAGTCTTAAAGGGTTAGTAAAACTGTTAGGTAAAGAAATTAATCCTATTTTTAGGAAAGAACTGGAAGTAAAAGACGATTTGGTTTTAGAGGTTTCTGTTCTTGCCATATCAAGAGAAGAGCAAATTGAAAACTTAGTGGTTTTGCACAACATTACTCGAGAGAAATTAGTTGAAAGAATGAAAACAGAGTTTGTTTCTATTACTGCCCATCAACTCAGGACTCCGTTGTCGGCAATCAAGTGGACGCTTAAGATGTTATTAGATGAAGATTTAGGAAAAATTACCGAAGAGCAAAGAGAGTTTATTGAAAAAACATATCAATCAAATGAAAGAATGATTAGTTTAATCAATGATCTTCTAAACGTTACTAGAATAGAAGAAGGTAGATATGTTTATAATCCTGTTTTGTCTAACATAACAAAGTTAGTTGAATCTTTAATAGACCAATATAAAGACGAGATTAGTATAAAAAATATTAATCTTGAGTTTAAAAAACCAAAGAAACAACTACCTAAAGTATTAATAGATGTTGAAAAAATCAATTTGGCTGTTCAAAATCTTTTAGACAACGCCATTCAATATAATAAGCTTGGAGGTAGTATAAAGATTTCTCTTAAATCTAATAAAAAGGAAATTGAATTCAGTATTGAAGATTCTGGGGTTGGAATTCCTAAAAAACAAGAAAAAAGGATATTCACGAAATTTTTCCGCGCAGCCAATGTTATGAGAATGGATACTAGAGGCTCAGGTCTCGGGCTGTTTATTGTTAAGAATATAATTGAAGCTCACAAGGGTAGAATTTGGTTTAAATCCAAAGAAAGAAAGGGTACAATTTTCTACTTCACCTTGCCTGTTCCTATTTACAAATAAGTTTTAATAAATTAAAATGAATTAATATGGCTAAGAAAATTTTAATTATAGAAGACGAAAAAATCATCTGTGATCTTCTGGAGAGAAAGTTAACAAGAGAAGGATATAGCGTGGTAATAGCCACTAATGGAATAGATGGTTTGGTTAAGATGAGAGAAGATCGACCAGACATTGTTTTGTTAGATATTATCATGCCTAAAATGGGAGGGTTTGAAGTAATGGAAGAAATGAATAAAGATGAGACGTTAAAAGACATTCCAGTAATTGTTGTTTCTAATTCTGGTCAGCCAGTAGAGATTGATCGGATTAAGAAAATGGGCGCTAAAGATTGGTTGATAAAAACTGAATTTGATCCTCAGGAGGTGCTGGAGAAAGTGAAAAAACAAATAGGAATTTAGTTTATTTTATGAAGAAAATTTTGATAGTTGAAGACGACAAGTTTTTAAGGGAGTTGATTGCTCGAAAGGTTATTGATGAAGGCTTTGATGTTTCTGAGGCGATTGGTGGAGAAGAAGGAATTAAAAAAATCAAAGAAGAAAAACCAGACATGGTTTTACTAGACCTTATTTTACCTGGTATAGATGGTTTTGAAGTGTTGGCCCGCATGAAAGAAGATCCAGCTTTATCTTCTATTCCGGTAATTATTTTCTCTAATTTGGGTCAAAAGGAAGATATAGAAAAGGGGTTGAAATTAGGAGCAATAGATTATCTAATTAAGGCCCATTTTACCCCTGGCGAAATTATTGAAAAGATTAAAGCTAATTTATAAGGGTTTTGCATGGTTATTTTTCTTTACGGACAAGATACTTACCGACTAACTCAAAAATTAAGGGAAATAATTGAAGAATATAAAAAAATCCACAAGAGTGGACTTAATTTAAGGTTTCTTGATTTTAGTGGGTTAGCCGAAGAGTTGAATTTTCAAGATTTTAAAGACGCTTTTCAGCAAAGGTCAATATTCAAGGAAAAAAGATTAATAGTCTTAACAAATATTTTTTCCAATAAAGATCTTAAACAAAGTTTTCTAAAAAACATTAAAAACCTTGCTGATTCCAAAGACGTGATTGTCATTTCTGAGAAAAATAAAATCTTAGCTAATGATCCTTTATTTAAAATTTTAAAAAAGAAAGTAATCTGTCAAGAATTTAAACCTCTTGAGGGACAAAGTTTAGAAAATTGGGTCAAAAAAGAAATTCAGAAATATAGAGTAAAAATTGAACCAGAAGCACTACAACAAATAATTAATTTCATTGGCAATGATCTTTGGCGATTTTCTAATGAAATTAAAAAATTAGTTAACTATAAAGGTAAAAATTCAAATCTAATAATTACAAAACAAGATATTGAACTTTTAATTAGACCTAAGATTGAACCTGATATTTTTCAAACAATAAATTTTTTAGCATCAAAAAATAAAAAACAGGCATTGAGTTTATTGAAAAAACACTTAGAAAAAGGAGATAGTCCTCTGTATTTACTTTCAATGATTAGTTTTCAATTTAGAAATCTTTTGATGATTCGTGAGCTTATTGATAAAAATAGACCATATTTTGTTATTTCAAAAGAAACAAAACTCCATCCATATGTTGTTAAGAAAAGCCATGCTCAAGCTCAAAGATTTTCTCTTTCTGAATTGAAAAAAATCTACCAAAAAATATTTGAGGTAGATTTGAATATTAAGACCGGAAAATTAGAACCAGAAACAGCTCTTGAACTATTGATTACTCAAATTTAAGAGCTTTTACTTATTAGTTTAGTAATCCTTGATTTTTTTCTAGCAGCTGTATTTTTTTTGATCAATCCAGTTTTTGCTGCTTTATCTAATAATTTATAAATTTGAGACAGAATAGACTTTGCTTCTTTTATCTTTTTTTCATCAAGAAATCTCCTTATTTTCTTAAAGGCTTTCTTGATCTTCTTTTTTTTCTGAACATTTCTAGCTTTTCTTGTTTCGCTTTGTCTCAAAGCTTTTTTTGCTGATTTAGTAATTGGCATATAAATTACCATTATCATTTTTTTTTATTTAAATCAACTCCTTATGTTTTGCCGAATATATGATTAGCAGATATAATGTTATTAGATACATGAAACATTTTCTTAAAAAATTTGTTCCTATATTTTTAATTGATAAATACCATTGGCTGCAAACATTTTTAGGGGCTTTTTGGTATAGATTTCCCTCTAAAAATATAAAGGTAATAGCAATTACAGGCACTAATGGGAAGTCTACAACGGTTGATCTCACAACCAGAATTTTAGAAGAAGCTGACTTTAAAGTGGCTTCTGCTTCTTCAATTAAGTTTAAAATTAAAAACAAAGATTGGCCAAATAAACTAAGAATGACCATGATGGGCGGTTTTCAATTGCAAAAGTTTTTAAGGCAAGCAATAGATGCTGGTTGTGAATATGTTGTTTTAGAAATAACTTCAGAAGGAATAAAACAGTATCGCCACAAGTTTATCAATTTTGAGTTAGCAGCTATAACCAACCTAACCCCAGAACATATTGAGTCCCACAAGGGGTTTGAGAATTATAAAAAAGCAAAAGGAAAACTATTTCAAGCAGTAAAAAACATTCATATTGTTAATTTAGACGATGAATATAGAAACTATTTTTTAAAATTTCCAGCAAATAAGAAATACGGTTATACAAAAGAATTAGGGGCACAGAGTACAAAGAGTAAAAAGACAACTCAAAACCTAAAAACTATTAAAGCAAAAAACTGTTCTGTGTTTGAGCAAGGAGTTAGTTTTTTTATTAATGACGTGGAAATGAAATTAAATCTTTTAGGAGGTTTTAATATTTATAATGCTTTATTAGCAATTTGTATTGGGTTGTCTCAAGGAATTGATTTAAAAACCTGTCAAAAAGCATTAATTAAAACCAAAGGAATTCCTGGAAGAATGGAAACAGTAGTTTCTAAACCATTTAGAGTAATTGTTGATTATGCTTTTACTCCAAATGCTTTAGAACAAGTTTACAAAACAATTAAAAATAATTTTAATCCTCAAAAAATAATATGTGTCTTAGGTTCTTGTGGAGGAGGAAGAGATAAATGGAAAAGACCTATTTTAGGGAAAATTGCAGCTAAATATTGTGATAAGATTATTGTTACTAATGAGGATTCGTATGATGAAGATCCAATGGAGATTATTAATCAAGTTTCTAAAGGCACTAAAGGAAAAGCGCTTAAGATATTAGAAAGGAGAGAAGCAATCAAAAAAGCTCTTAGTTTGGCAAAAGAAGATGACACAGTTATTATTACAGGTAAGGGTTGTGAGCCCTCTATTTGTTTTGCTAAAGGAAAACAAATTCCCTGGGATGATAGAAAAGTAGCAAGAGAAGAGTTTAATTTATTGAAAAAATAAATCAATGATATCAAAATCTAATTTTAAAAAAATAAATGATTATTTATGGGAAATACCCAGGAGTTTTAGATATGATATGAGAGTCCCAGCTAGGATTTATACCTCAGAAAAAATGTTGGAAGATATTTTTCGAGACCGTTCTATTCCTCAATTAATAAATGGCACCACTCTACCAGGAATAATAAAATATGCTATTGCTATGCCTGATTGTCATGAGGGCTATAGTGTCCCAATTGGATTTGTCGGAGCAGTAAGAGTTTCAGATGGAGTTATATCGCCTGGAGCTTGTGGTTTTGACATCAACTGTGGGATGAGAATATTAAAATCCAATTATACTGAACAAGAAATTAAACCACATTTAGATAAAATTGCCACTGAAATTCAAAGACAAGTGCCCTCTGGTTTGGGTAAAGGAAGAAAAATCAAATTAGGCGTTGATGAAGTTAATAAAATTTTAGAAATGGGCGTTCCCTATTTGGTTAAGAAGGGATACGGAGAAAAAGAAGACATTGAAAATTGTGAGTCTGAAGGAAGATTAGAACAAGCCGATGCCTCAACAGTTTCTGATAGGGCCAAGAACAGGGGAAGAGGACAGGTTGGTACTCTTGGATCTGGCAATCATTTTATGGAAATCCAGAAAGTGGAACAAATTTTTGATGAAAAAACAGCTAATGTATTTGGATTATTTCAAAATCAGGTAGTAATAATGATTCACACTGGTTCAAGGGGCTTAGGACACCAAGTTTGTACAGATTATTTAAGAACAATGATTCCAGCAATGCAAAGATATAAAATTAAGATGCCAGATAGAGAATTTGCTTGTGTTCCTTTTAAATCAGCTGAAGGGCAAAAATATTTTTCAGCCATGGCTGCGGCTGCTAATTATGCCTGGTCAAATCGTCATATGATAGCTTATTATATAAGAGGGTCCTGGAAAAAAATATTAGGGGAGAAAGAGGAACTTGAATTATTATATGATGTTGCTCATAACATTATTAAAAGAGAAAATCACTTAATTGATGGACAAGAAACAGAAGTTATTGTTCATCGAAAAGGTTCAACCCGTGCCTTTCCTCCTAAACATCCTGAAATTCCTGAAAAATACAAAGAGGTTGGACAGCCGGTTATAATTCCAGGGACCATGGGAACTGCTTCTTATATTTTAGCTGGTACAGAAAAATCTCAAGAAGCGTGGTATACTGTAAATCATGGTGCTGGTCGAATAATGTCTCGAGGAGCAGCCAGAAGAAGATTTTCTGGCCAACAGGTTATTCAAGAGTTAGAAGCAAAAGGAATTATAGTAAAATATCAAAGACCAAGAGGCATTGTTGAAGAAGCGCCTTTAGCTTATAAAGACGTTGATAGTGTGGTAGAAATAGTAGATAAAGCTGGTTTGGCTAAAAAAGTAGCTAAATTAATTCCTTTAGCAGTTATTAAAGGAGAATAATTAAAAGGTCGTAATATATTTTAAAATTTATTTTATATGGAAATAATTAATATTATTTTAATCGTTGTTGCTGTTTTGATTCTTTGGGTTATTGGCATTTTTAACGCTTTAATAAAACTTCGCAATAGGACCAAAGAAGCCTGGGCAGATATTGATGTTCAGTTAAAGCGCAGATATAATTTAATTCCTAATTTAGTAGAAGCAGTTAAGGGTTATGCAACTCACGAAAGAGAACTTTTTCAAAAAGTAACTGAAGCCAGAAATAGAGCAATGGGAACTCAGAACCCTAAAGAAAAGGGAGAAGCAGAGAATACTTTAACTGGTACACTTAAAACCCTTTTTGCCGTAGCTGAAAATTATCCTCAATTGAGGGCCTCAGAAAACTTCCTTGAGCTTCAGAGAGAACTTAGAGATGCTGAAGACAAAATTCAAGCAGCCAGAAGATTTTATAACAGCAATGTCAGAGATCTGAACATTAAAATTGAAAGCTTTCCAAATAGTATAATCGCTAAACTTTTCAATTTTAAACAAATGGAGTTGTTTGAATTAACAGCAGTTGCTGAGAGAGAAGTGCCAACTGTAAAATTCTAAATCCGAAATCCTAAATTCTAAATAGGTTATGGCTACTCTTTATACTCAAGCAGATTCCAATATCCGTAAAACTTGGATTTTAATCATTTTGTTTTTAATTCTGATTATTACCCTAAGTTGGTTTTTTAGTTACTTATTAGGCGAACAAACCATTTTACTAATAGGTGTGTTTTTTAGTATTGTCATGAGTTTTTCTAGTTATTGGTTCTCAGACAAGCTTATTCTTTCAATGGCTCGGGCAAAATTAATTGAAAAAAAAGACAACCCAGAGCTTTATAGAACTGTTGAAAATCTTTGTATTACAGCTGGTCTTCCTTTGCCCAAGATTTATATTCTTAATGAAGCTCAGCCGAATGCTTTTGCTACTGGTCGCGATTCCGAACATGCTGTAATTGCTGTTACAAAGGGGCTTTTAGAAAAATTAGACAGAAATGAGTTAGAGGGAGTAATAGCTCATGAGTTAGCCCATATTGGGAATAAAGATATGCTTCTAGGCAGCGTAATAGTAATTTTGGCTGGAATTATTGCCTTAATATCAAGACAATTTTTAAGAATAAGCAGTTGGGGAGGAAGAAGTAGGGATGATAGAAAATCAAGACCTGCTTTTTTATTTATTTTTGGTATTTTAGCTGCTATTTTAGCTCCAATTGTAGCTACTTTAATCAGATTAGCTATTTCTCGAAAAAGAGAATTTTTAGCTGATGCTACTGGAGCTCTTTTAACTCGTTATCCAGAAGGTTTAGCTAGTGCTTTGGAAAAAATTTCAAATGATCCTTCTGTTTTAAGGGTGGCTGATACATCTACATCCCATTTATATATTTCTAACCCCTTTAAGGGAAAAGAGTCTAAGTCTTGGTTTACAAAATTATTTATGACTCACCCTCCAGCCGAAGAAAGAATAAAGGCCTTGAGGGGGATACAGATATAGTGTAGAATGCGAAATACGTTATAAATGAGAAATAAGATTCTAAAAATCGGAACCTCCAATTTTTATGAAAAGAAAGCGGCCCTCAAAAAGCTTGCGCAAGCATATACGTTTGGAAAAGGCTCGTATTCGTCGAGAGGTTTTAAGTTTAGAGGAACAGCAAGAACAATTTTCTAAACTTTATCAAAAATTTTTTAAAAAGAAATGAAAATTAAAGAAATCTACAACTTAGGAATTGAAATGGGGATTAATGCTGATTTTCGAGGAAGAAAAAAGATAGAAGAGCTTTTGAAAAGAAGAAAAGACAAGTTTGAGAAACTTTCTGATAAAGAGAAGCAAGAGTTTGATAGAGACAGATTAGTAAACCCTTATTCAGATTCCATAATTTTAAATATTTCTGAAGACAAAGAAATTAAAAAAATTTTAATTGGCATTGATATTGGGCCAGCTGAAGTTTTATTAGCCAAAGAAATTGGAGGAATTGATTTAATAATTTCTCATCATCCTTTGGGTAAAGGTTTAGCTAATTTAGCAGGTGTAATGGAACTTCAGTGTGATGTTTTAAACCAATACGGAGTTCCAATAAATATTGCTGAAGGTTTGATGAAAGAAAGAATATCTGAAGTAGCCCGAGGAGTAAATGCGATTAATCATCAAAGAACAGTTGATACAGCTAAAATTTTAGGATTTAATTTGATTTGTCTTCATACTCCTCTTGATAATTTATCAGCTAAGTTTTTAAAGGATAAAATTGAAAAAGAAAATAGTTTGATCAGGATTGAGGATTTAACCAATCTTTTAAAAGAAATACCAGAATATAAACAAGCTGGGAAGTTTGGGGCTGGTCCTAAAGTTTTTGTTGGTAGTAAAGAAAATAGATGCGGTAAAATTGCGGTTACTGAGGTAACTGGAGGAACTGAAGGTTCATCCAAACTTTATGAAAAAATGGCTACAGCTGGTATTGGCACTATTGTTGGAATGCATATGTCAGAAGAACATAAAAAAGAGGCAGAAGCATCCCATATTAATGTTATGATTGCTGGTCATATGTCTTCTGATTCCCTTGGAATCAATTTGTTCTTAGATGAATTGGAAAAAAGAGAAGTAGAGGTTACTTCTTGCTCAGGTTTAATCAGAGTTTCTCGTGCCCAAAAGTAAAACTAAAAACAGAATTCTTAAACAACAAAACTGGCACAAGGCCAGTTTTTAGTTAAATAAAAAAAAGATGGCAGGAAGACTATTTCTCCTCTGCCTTTGGGACATTCGACGGGGGTAAGTTTGCCCTCTAATACTCTAGAGAGTTTTTTGAAATACTTGACGATATTACAGCCTGTTTTGGTTGTGCAGAAAATGCCAGAATCTTCTTCAATATGTCCGCTATCAATCAATTCGTCTAGATATTTTCGTGCTATCTTGAAATTGGTATTTGTGTTGTAGACGACCTTGGTGATTCGTGCTCCATTTATTGCTACGCCAAGGATATCAACTTTTATCGTCAATGTACTTCTTCTTTCCCCTTCGAATTCTTTTATACTTTTTTCTGACGAACAAAGACTCATTTCGTCACCTTGTTGATACTTTACCATAAGAACGTGGATTAGTCAAGAGCTTTAATCATATAATTCCCTTTTAACTTATAACCCAATTTTCTAAAATATTGTCTTGCTCCTATAGCTGAGATAACAGATATTTTTTTAACCCAAATTCTTTTTTAATTATTTTTTCTGCCTCTTGCATTAATTTCCTACCCAGTCCCTTATGTTGGGCTGAAATCCCTTTATGTTTCAGGGGTAATTGTTGACCATAAGTGTGAACTTCTCTAATAATGGCTGTACCTCTTAGAACCGGAATAAACTGTTTTTGAGAAAGTATTCTTAATCTTAATAAACTATAAAGTCTTGTTTGATTTCTATTTTCAAAACTTAAAAATATTTCTTTTCCCTGAGAAGCATTATAATCTTTTCTAAATAGTTTTAATTTTTCTTTTGGCCTATAATCTTTTCTTATTTCTCTACATCTTATACAATGGCATTTCCAACCCTCTTTTTCTATTTCTTTGTTTACAATCTGTCTTAGGTTTGAAATCTTGGTTGGTCCAGCAACAATGCTTTGAGCAGGTATATCTCTAATTATTCTTTGGATTCTAACATAATAAGGAACTTGTTTTTTAATTGCCTTAATAAGACTTACTAATTGTTTTTTAGTATAAGGTTTGTATTTTTTCTTTTTCCACCAGCCATACAGAGGAGTTTGTTTCAGCAGGGCTGTTGGGTATATTTTTAAAAGATCTGGTTGAAAGTCAGAATTGGAAAATAATTGTTCAAACATTGTTTGATCCTTTTTTAGAGTAGAACCAGGTAAATTAGGCATCATTTGATAGCCAATTTTAAATCCAGCATCTTTTAGTAAGCGTGTGGTTTTTATTGTAGATTCTATTAAATGGCCTCTTTTGTTTAATTTTAAAACATGATTATAAATGCTTTGAACTCCAAGCTCTACTCTTGTTATTCCCAATATTCTCATTCTTTTAATTTCATTCTTATCAATAAAATCAGGCCTTGTTTCAACAGAAAGTCCTACAATTCGATTTTTAGCTCTTTCATTGTTTTTTTGAGCTTGTCTCAGACTTTTGCTGTTTTTTGAATTGCAAGCATCAAAACAGCGCTTAATAAAATAGGTTTGATATTGCTTGGGATAAAAACTCCAGGTTCCTCCAATTATTCTTAATTCAATTTTATCAACTGGATGCCCGCTATTTTTTAGAGCCTGAACACGCATTTTAACTTGTTTAAAAGGGTCATACTTATTTAGTATTGCCCTCATTACAGCTGGTTCATTATCAAGATAGCTTTTAGGAACATTTTCTTGGGAGGGGCAATAAATACATTTACCAGGGCAAGGATAGGGCTTTGTTAAAACTGAAACATTAACAATTCCAGAAAGAGAGCGAATTGGCCTGGTTCTGAGCAAAACTTCTAAGACTTTTGATTTATTAATTCTTTTGTTTTGAAGTAATTTGTGATAAGTTTTTAATAGAACAATATTGGTTTGGCAGGGAATTTTGTATTTTTTAGCCATTTTTCTTTTTAAGGACTCCAAACCAGCCCGAGTTCTTACTCTAGTTTTTATTAATTCTTGAATTATTAATTTATTTTTTTCCATATGAAAGAAAAATACGCTCAATTTTTACTTGAAAAGACTATTAAGGATTATAATCTAATTGCTAAAGAGTTTTCAAGAACCAGAGAAAATATTTGGCCAGAAATGAATTTTTTGTTCAGAGATTTTTTAAAAAAAGAAGATAAGGTTTTAGATCTGGGTTGTGGGAACGGAAGATGGTTTGAAGTGTTTCAAAAATATAAAATTCATTATGTTGGGATAGATGGTTCTGAAGAACTAATTAAAATTGCCAAAGAAAAATATCCTCAAGCAACATTTAAAGTATCTAATGTTCTGAATTTGCCATTTCAAAACAATGATTTCGAAAAAGTTTACAGTATTGCTGTTTTTCATCAAATTCCATCAAAGAATTTTCGCCTTCAGTTTTTAAAAGAAGTTAAAAGAGTTTTAAAGCCGGGAGGTTTTTTAATCTTAACAGTTTGGAGGTTTCATCATAAAAAAACACTTCTTTCATTAATTAAGTATACTATTTTAAAATTATTGGGAAAAACAGATTTAGATTTTGGCGATGTTTTTTATGCACGGACTAAGAGGTATTATCATGTTTTTTCAAAAAGAGAATTAATTAGTTTAGTTAGAGAATCTGGATTGGAAGTTCAAAAAATAGGTATTATTAAAAATCAAAAAGGCAATCGCCAAAACATTTATTTAATAGCCCAAAACCCTTGACAGAATTTTTTAGAATTCTATATTTAAATGTGAGAGGGTATGAGACAGGTTCTCTACGGACAAACGGTTCTTTGTGAAGGAGGTCTAAAGCAGCTGCCTGGTGTGTCCAATTAGACCATGGAAAAGACTAATGTTATAAAGGGTCGTTCCCTCTCAACTAAACCCTGTTAGCAAACACTGCTAACAGGTTTTAGTTTTAATGGACATGTTTTAAAACTTGTTTTTGAGACAAAAAGAGGTAAGATATATTAAGGGAGAATAATCAAAAGGTCGCGAGAATTTTTAAATTTTTTTTAAATATGCCACAAGAAAACTCTATTCCAGAACAAGGAAAATTAATAGGAAAAGTTACTCATTATTTTGGAAAGATTGGAGTAGCAGTTGTTGAGTTATCAAGCACCTTAAAGGTGAGTGATAATATTAGAATTGCTGGAGGTGAAATTGATTTTACTCAGCCAGTAAAGTCAATGCAGGTTGAACATGAATCAGTAAAAACTGCCAAGTCGGGCGATTCAGTTGGCTTAAAAGTCAAAGAAAAGGTTAGAGACGGTTATAAAGTTTACAAACTTTAAGTTGAACCCCTGATTTTTTAATAAGTGCTTAAATGAAAAATAATAGTTTTTTCTTATCTATAGCCCTACTTTTAGGAACAATGATTGGGGCTGGAATTTTTGGAATTCCTTATGTTGTTTCAAGAAGCGGGATATTTCCCGCCTTGTTTTATTTTTTAATCTTAGGGGCGGCTTCTCTCCTAATCCATTTGTTTTTAGGAGAAATCATTTTGCGAACCAAAGGAAAACACAGATTACCAGGTTATGCTCAAAAATATTTAGGAGGTTGGGCTAAAACTTTGGCTGCTTTTTCTGTTGTTTTAGGAATAATATTTGCTCTTTTGGCTTATATTATTTTAGGTGGAAATTTTTTGAATATTTTATTTTCTTCTTTTCCTTCGCTGGTTAGTGGACTGTCTTCTTTTCAATTCAGTTTAATATTTTCACTTGTTTTGTTTCCTTTTATAGTTAGAAAAGTAAAGTTTGTGGCTGAAACCGAAGTTTTAACTAACATTGTTTTTGTTCTGATTATTTTTTTAATCTTTTTTTTAAGCTTAGAAAAACTTAATTTGGATAATTTTAGCTTATTGGCAGATGAATTAGTTTTGGAAAATATTTTTTTACCTTATGGAGTAATTTTATTTGCTTTGATTGGCTGGAGTGCTGTTCCAGAAATGGCTGAGGTTTTAGAAAAAAAAGAAGATAAAAAGCAATTTAAAAAAGCAATTATTTTTTCAATTATAATTGCTATTTTTATTTATTTGTTATTTGTTTTTTCTGTTGTGGGAGTATCTGGAAAAAATACTTCTCCTGAAACATTTTCTGGACTTCTGTCATATTTGGATCCCAAAATTATTCTTTTAGGAGTATTGGCTGGAGTAATTACTATAGCTGATTCATTTTTAATACTTAGTCTTCATTTAAGGAATACTTTAGTTTATGATTATGGGTTCCATATGATTCCAGCTCTTTTTATGTCTTGGGGCGTACCATTAATTCTTTTTTTATTAGGATTCCGTCAATTTATTGATGTTATTGGAATAACCGGCACCTTTATCGGAGCAATTGAAGGTATTTTAATTATTTTAATTTTCAAGAAAGCAAAAATTTTAGGAAACAGAGAACCAGAGTATAGCTTAAAAATACCTTCATTCATTACTTATGCTCTAATTATAATGTTTGTTTTAGGAGCAATCTCTCAATTTTTCTTAACATGAAAATCATTGCTGACCTACATATTCATTCTAAATATTCGAGAGCCACCTCTCCAAGAACAAATTTGGAAAACTTGACCAAGTGGGCCCAGATTAAAGGAGTAACAGTTTTGGGAACAGGGGATTTTACTCATCCCGAATGGTTTCAGGAGATAAAAGAAAAATTAGAACCTGCAGAACCCGGGCTTTTTAAGTTAAAAAACTCTTTAACCAAGATTAGATTTATTTTAACAGCTGAGATTAGTTGTATTTATTCTAAGAAAAACAGAGTTCGTAAAATTCATATTGTGGTTTTAGCTCCTTCTTTTAAGGCAGTTGAGAAAATCAATGATCATCTTGGTGCTATTGGAAATTTAAAATCTGACGGAAGACCTATTTTAGGTTTAGATGCTAAAGAGTTGGCTAAAATTATTCTAAATGCTTCTCCAGAATGTTTGGTTATACCAGCTCATGTTTGGACGCCCTGGTTTTCTCTTTTTGGTTCTAAGTCTGGGTTTGATTCAATTGAAGAATGTTTTGAAGAATATTCAAAACATATTTTTGCCATAGAAACCGGTTTGAGCAGTAACCCAGCCATGAATTGGCGACTTTCAGCTTTAGACAATATTACTTTAATTTCAAACAGTGATGCTCATAGTCCAGAAAAAATAGGTCGAGAAGCTAATGTTTTTGATACCGAATTAAGCTACCCAGCTATCATGCAAGCTATTAAAGACAAAGATCCTAAAAGATTTCTTTATACGATTGAGTTTTTTCCTCAAGAAGGAAAATATCATTATGATGGTCATAGGAATTGTGATATTTCTTTATCGCCCCAAGAATCAAAAAAATATAATAACATTTGTCCAAGATGCGGCCGATCCCTAACTATTGGTGTTTTAAACAGGGTTAATGAACTTGCTGATAGGGCTGAAAGTTTTAAACCAGAAAATGAAATTCCTTTTAAAAGCTTAATTCGTTTAGAAGAAATAATTATTGAATCTTTGGGTGTTCGTTCAAAAACAAAGTCAGTAGAAAGAGAGTATCATAAGCTAATTGATGAGTTGGGAAACGAATTTAGTATTCTTCTTGATGTTCCTCGTGAAGAAATTGAAAGAATCTCCTTACCAGAAATTGCCGAAGGAATAGTTCGGGTAAGAGAGGGGAAAGTTTTTATTGAACCAGGATATGATGGGGTTTATGGAAAAGTAAAGATTTTTTCCAAAGGAGAACAAAAAAAAATAACCAAACAAAAAACCTTGTTTTGAAGAAAATGCGTGCTTGTTATTTAAACTTAACAAAAAAAGAGTTAGATTTTCGGATAGAAAAACTTTTTAAAATTTTAGGAAATTGTAAAGTTTGTCCAAAGAAATGTCATATTAATCGACTAAAAGGAGAAATTGGCTTTTGTCAATTAGGAGCCTTGCCCATGGTTTCTAGTTTTCACCCTCATTTTGGCGAAGAAAAACCATTAGTTGGTTCCTCTGGTTCAGGAACCATTTTTTTTACCTCTTGTAATCTATCTTGTGTTTATTGCCAAAACCATGAAATTTCTCAATTAAAAAAGGGTAAGGAAATTTCTTATGAGGAATTGGCTGAGATGATGATTTCTTTGCAAAATCTTGGTTGTCACAATATCAACTTAGTTTCGCCTAGCTCTCACGTACCAGCAATTGTTAGAGCTTTATTTATTGCCAGAAACCAAGGCTTAAATATCCCCTTGGTTTATAACACTAATACTTATGATTCAGTTGAGGTTTTGAAATTATTAGATGGAATAGTTGATATTTATATGCCAGACACAAAATATTCTGATGATAAAATTGCCATAAATCTCTCTAATGCTCCAAACTATTTTGAAATAATGAAAAGGGCGATCAAAGAAATGCATCGCCAGGTAGGAGATTTAATTTTGGACGAAAAGGGAATTGCAATCAGGGGGCTATTGGTCAGGCATTTAGTTTTACCAAACAATTTAGCTGGTTCCAAAGAAATTTTTGAGTTTTTAGCCAAAGAAATTTCTCAAGACACTTTTTTAAACATTATGGATCAATATCACCCTTGTTATAAAGCTTTTGAATTTCCTGAGCTTTCTCGGCGAATTACGAACGATGAATATCAAGAAGCAATTAAATTAGCTAAAAAATTTGGTTTAAAACAATTATATTCCTATTAATGTTTTGGATTCCAAGTAATTAAATTCTCTTTTAATTCAAATTTTCCATTAATAAATTTTTCAATTACCCAGGCATTGGTTCTACAATGATTTGTAATCTCAGAAACTGTTACTGGGAATTTTTTATTTAATAAAGCCAAATAAGGTAGAATTTGGTCAGCTAAGTGTTTATCTAAACAAGCATTAGATTTTTGTTGTTTTAATAACTCTAAAGCAGATTCTTTTCCCACCTCTTCAGCCCTTTTACCTAATTTTCCTAAATTGTCTGCTCCAAGAATTGTATTCTCAAAGTTAACTAATAAGCAAACCTGACTTCCTGGACATTGGGTTTGATAATATTCTACTTGTTCTTGAATTGGTAATTTTAGTTTACCTAGGATTTCTTTTACTCCAGTAAGTTGGCGCTCAGCCACTTTTTTATCTTTTAAAAATTGGGAGGCGCCAGAAATAGCTAAGATATTTTTAAGCTGACCTTGTTCAGTTAAATTTATTTTTTTTAATTCACTAGAAAAAACCTTTACTTTAACTTTTGCACCCCCTTCTGGATAATAAGCCCTTTTTGAAATTTCAATTTCAACCCTTGCACCCATTTTTTCTAATATTTTCAAAAAACAATATCTGAAATGATCAATCGTTGGTGAAAAAAAAGTATCAGTTGCTCCACCATTAAAAGTAATTTCGGTTGGTTTTGAGGAAAATAATAGTGGAGGAATTAACATTTGCAAAATTAAAGTAATGCTTCCAGCGGTTGGAATATTTACAGAGACTTGTTCTCTGTAAGTTTGACCAGGGAAAAACTTAATTTCTTCTGAATCCAAAAAATCACCTTCTAATTTTCCATTACAAAGTTGAGTCAAGGCTTGAATTCCCAAAAGATGTTGTTGTTTTAATCCTGGTTTTGACCTCTTTTTTCGAATATTAAAAACATGACAAGGTTTTCTTGTAATAGCTGAGAGAGAAACAGCTGTCCTAAGAATCTGTCCACCTGCTTCTAAATAATTTCCATCTATTTCTATCATGTTAACTTATTTTATCGGTTTCATAACAATTGACAAGGATTTTTTATTTGTAAAACTTGACAATCTTTTTTAGTAGACTAAAATAGGAATTGTTTGATAGACCAATAATAAGATGAATAAAGTTATAGAAACAATCAGCATGCTTTGGTCCCTAGTCACAGCCAACGACTGTGGCTTTAATTCCATTAAAACAATTACTCAGAAATTCAGCCGGAGGTTTAGTAGAGTAAAAAACGGATTGTAACAAAATAAAAATCAATCAAAAAACACTAAGCCTCCAAGCTAGGGAGGCTTCTGCGCTTTAAAAAGAAAAATTAAAATGATAGAAGAAAAGAAATTCTATTTAACTAAAAAAGGATTAGAAAAGATAAAAAAACAATACGAAGAATTGAAGAAAACTAAGTTTTCTAAAATAAGGGAAGAAGCCCCAAATATTTTGCATTCTGAAGATTTAAATCCAGAGTATCTTTCTTTTAGAGAAGATATAGGTCTTTTGGAAAGAAAAATGGTTGAATTAAAAAATGTTTTAAAAAATGTTGAACTGATAAAAATTCCACCCAAGAAAGAAAGAAATATAGTTAAGTTAGGAGCAACAGTTAGCTTGGAAGAAAGGGGGGGACAGATTAATGAGTTTACAGTGGTTGGCACCTTAGAGGCTAATCCTGGTCAGGGAAAAATATCTTCTGAATCACCAGTTGGAAAAGCTCTTTTGGGTCGAAAAATTGGAGACAAAATAATCATGAACTCTCCAATAACAATAGCTTATAGAATTAAAAAAGTTACATATCGCCTCGACTAATTTTCTTGTTAATAACTTTAAGTTATGATTTAATATACTCAGGAGCAATTCTGAGTATTTTTTTATGAAAAATCTTTTCAACTTCATTCTTAAAGTTAATAAACTAAAGGCGATTCCAAGAACCGGTTTAGTTTGGTTGGGAGTTGAAAACCCGCCAACAGTTGCTGATCATATTTTTCGTTCAGCGCTAACAAGTTGGTTGTTTGGGGGAAAAGATAATTTAAACATTGAAAGATTAATTAAAATTGCTTTTTCTCATGATATTTGTGAAGTTTATTCGGGTGATATGACGCCCTTTTGGAACCTTTTACCAAAAGATAAGAAAAAAAGAAAAGAAGCTCTCAAAAGATGGATTAGACTTCCCTTAAAAGAAAAAGAAAAGAGAGATAAAAAAGAGTTTAAGATAGAAAAAAAGTCTCTTCTTAAATTAATAAAACCTCTGGAGCTAGGACTGAAAGAAGAAATTTTTTCTTGTTGGTTTGATTACAAAAGAGGCGGTACAGCAGCAGGAAGATTTTTTAAACAAACAGATAAAATGGACAGCATGATAGAAGCCTTGGAATATTTAGATAAAAAAGAATATTCTTTTGTAACTCCGTGGTGGGAAGAGGCGGATGAATTAATAGTTAACCCCTTAATTAATTTGTTTTTAAAAACTATTCAAAACAAGTTTTACGACATCAAAGTTAAGATACCAAGCAATCTCTATGATAAAAAGACAAAAAGGGAGGTAAAGAACCTTCTGGATTTTATTCTTGAAACCGGAAAGTTGAAAAAGATGCCAAGAAGAATTTGGGTTTCGCTAGGAGTGCAAAATCCAGAAATGGTAGCCTCTCATATTTTTTCTCTTACTTTACTAGCTTGGGTTTTAGGTCAAAAGAAAAAAGAACTTAACATGGAAAAGCTTCTTAAAATGGCTCTTTGCCACGAGTTGTCCGCAATCTATACTGGTGACCTAATTACTCCTTACAGTAGGGTTTTACCCAAAACAAAAAAAGAAATAAAAAAAGTTTTTGAGAAATGGCCTCGACTTTTCCAAAAAGAGAAACAAAAGAAGTTTAAACAAGACTATAAGAAAGAAAGAAAAGCTTTTCAAAAACTTACTCAAAAATTACCAACTCCTTTGAGAGAAGAAATGATTCAACTTTTTGATGAATATAAAACTGTAAGCACTGCCGAGGCTCGTTTTCTTAATCAAGTCAATGTATTAACAGTTTTATTTCAAGGTCTTGAATATCAAAAAAAAGACAAAGATTTACCTATTAGGTTTTTATGGGAATGGACTTTCGAAAAATGTGACGACCAAATCTGTTTTGATTTTATAGAGGAGTTAAAGAAAAGGTTTTACTAAAAAAAGTCGAAGAATTTAAAATTTAATTAAAAAATAAAAATGAAGAAAATAGGTTTAGGAATTTTAATTGGAGTAGCTGTTTTAGTAGTATTAAGTATGGTAGCAGGAAGTTCTTTTGCTGGATCTCGGCAGGTAAACAATAACTCCGGACCATCACCTTATGTGATAGAATCAAATAGCTCAGTACTGAAAGCTCTTTTGGGAAGAAGACACGAATTTCCCGGTTTGTTTACTAGCGAACTAACTCCATTTCAGGTTAATCTTTTGAATGCCTTAGGAGTGGGGGTAGAACCAGTTAAGTTATATCATGTTTTAGGAAAGCCAACTTGTAACACCAATGGAGTATGCGAACCTGAATTGGGAGAAAATCCAAGCTGCCCAGATTGTAAAGATGATAATGGAGAAGAAGAACCCCCAGTAGAAAGAACTTGTTATCCAGAGAGTGAAAAGCCATGGGGTATAGTAAAAGTAAATGGTGGAACAGGTGGAGCAGGCGTTGACGTCGCAATTTTAGATACAGGGGTTTATACAGACCACTTAGACCTAACGGGAAGAATTACTCAATGTAATGATTTTACAAGAGGTCCGAAAGTTAGAAAGGGTTGTGATGATGGATATGGACACGGAACCCATGTGGCAGGAACAGTAGCAGCAGATGGCGGGGTAGATGGATTGGGTATATTGGGAGTGGCGCCTGAAGCAAATATATTTGCATACAAAGTTTGTGGTAACGATGGAAGTTGTTGGACAGATGACATTGCAGCTGCTATTTATTACGCCGGTTCTAAGGAAGTAGAGATAGTTTCAATGAGCTTGGGTGGCGACACTCAAAGTCCATTAATTAAAGACGCTATAGACAAAAACCCCAATATCTTATTTGTAGCTGCTGCCGGAAATGATGGACCAGAAGATGGAAGCATAGATTATCCAGGGGCATATTACAAAGTAGTAGCAGTTGGAACAATTGATATCAATGAGGTAGTACCAGATTGGTCATCTAAGGGAATTGACGATGGAGATGATTTAGTAATTACCGAAAAAGAAATTGAATTTGGGGCACCAGGGGTAAATGTAGAATCAACCTATAATGATGGCTGTTATGCTGATGGCAGTGGAACATCAATGGCAACACCCCATGTTTCAGGATTAGCTGCGAAGCTATGGCAAGGTAGTGCAAACACGACCAGAAATTACCTACGGAGCATAGCAAAGGACATTTATACAACAGGATATGACACAGTAACTGGATTTGGTCTTCCAATCGCTCCCTAATTGATTCTTTTGGAGAAAGACAACTTATTAAATGTAAAACAAAATCTCTCGATTTTGAGAGGTTTTGTTTTTTAGGTAAAAAAGATATAATATTAAATATGAATTTGAAAAATATTTTACCTTTTTTATTATCTGTTTTTGTTGGGATACTTCTCTTTGCCTGGGTTTATAACATTGTGGGTTGGGAAGAGATAAAAAATGTTTTTATAACTTTCAATATAAATCATGGATTAATAATTTTTGGTTTAACATTATTGATAGCTTTAATGGGAAGCTGGAGATGGCAAGAAATATTAAAAGGAGAAAATGTTAAACTCTCTTTTTTTGATGTTTTTTATCCTTATTTGGCTGGTTTTTCAATAATATTTTTAGCTCCAATTTTAGTTTTAGCTGGAGAAATTTTAAGAGCAGTTATTCTAAAGGAAAAAAATTTAGTTTCCTGGTCAAAAAGCACAGTATCAATAATAATAGACAGAGTTTTAGAATGGACAACCAACTTGATCGTTATTTTTTTGGGAGTTTTATTCTTTCTTTTTAAGGTAGGACTTCCTCCCCAAAACCTGAGCTTAACTTTTGGCGCAGCATTATTCATTTTTGTGGGAGTATTTATTTTCTTTTATATAAAAGCTCTTAAAAAAGAAAGTATTGTAAAGATTTTTAGCAAAGCATTTAATCAGAACTTTGATGGAGAGCCAGAAGAGATTGAAAAGAGAATTTTTCATTTTTTCAGAATAAAAAATAAATTAATGTGGCAAATGTTTTTCTTGTCTTTTGTAAGAGCACTAGTAATGTATATTAGAGTTTGGTTTTTGATAATATTTTTAGGAACAAAAATTGCTTTACTCCCCGCATTGTCTGTTTTGAGTTTTAGTCTTTTAGCAGTAACAATACCAATACCAGCTGCTTTGGGAAGCCATGAAGCAATTCAGGTTTTTGCTTTCAATTCTTTTGGCTTGAATATTTCTTCAGCCACTGCTTTTGCTCTTATAATTAGAGCTTCAGAAACAATTTTAGCTTTAATTGGCTTAATAATTCTTTTTAAATTATGGGGCTTTTTGTTTAAGAACAATTTCTTAAACAAAATCGAAAAATTAACAAAGAAGTAAAATGTTGAATTACGAAATAGCAAAAATATTTTATGAAATTGCTGATTTTTTAGAAATGGAAAACGTTCAATTTAAACCCTCGGCTTACAGAAAAGTAGCTCTTGCTTTAGAAGTCCTTCAAAAAGATATTGCAGATATCTATATTGAGGGCGGTAAGAAAGCATTAGACAAAGAAGTACCTGGGGTTGGGGAAAGTATTGCTAAGAAAATAGAAGAATATTTAAAAACAGGCAAGATTAAATATTTTGAAAAACTGAAAAAAAAGACACCCATAGATATGGAAAAACTAAATGCTATTGAAGGATTAGGTCCCAAAAGAATTAAAGCTCTTTATCAACAATTGAATGTTGAAAATTTAAGAGACCTAGAAAGAGTGGCTAAAGCTGGAAAGATTGCTCCTTTATTCGGTTTTGGTTCTAAAACAGAAAAGAATATTTTGCAAGGATTAAAGTTTTTAAAGAAAAGCAGGGGTAGATTTTTGTTGGGAGAGATTTTACCAAAAGTTAAACAAATTGAGCAAGCTTTTAAAAATCTTAAACAAGTGCAGAAGATTAGCGTTGCTGGCTCTATTCGTCGTGGTAAAGAAACTATTGGAGATATTGACTTGTTAGTAATAACTAAAGAACCTGCCAAGATAATGGATTTCTTTGTTTCTTTACCAGGAATTATTAAGATTTGGGCAAAAGGACGAACTAAATCATCAATAAGACTTAAGCAAGGATTTGATGTAGATTTGAGAATTGTGGCTAAAAAAAGTTATGGTTCTGCCTTACAATATTTTACTGGGTCTAAAGAACACAATATTGCTACGAGAAAAATTGCTATGAGTAAAGGATTGAAACTTAATGAATATGGACTTTTTAAGCAAACAAAAAGAATTGCTGGAAACAATGAAAAAGAGCTTTATAAAGCTGTTGGTCTTGATTGGATACCTCCTGAATTAAGAGAAGACCGAGGAGAGATAGAAGCTGCTTTAAACAGAAAGTTACCCCAGCTTATTGAGCAAAAAGATATTAAAGGAGATTTGCACTGTCATTCAAGCTGGAATGGGGGACATGACACAATTTTGGAAATGGCTAAAAAAGCAATGGAAATGGGATATCAATATTTAGGAATTTCAGATCATACTAAATTTTTAAGAATTGAGAATGGTTTAGACGAAAAACAACTGATTAAACAGGGAAAGGAAATTGATGGATTGAATAAAAGATTTAAAAAACAAGGCATTAATTTTCAGATTTTAAAAGGAGCTGAGGTTAATATTTTAAAAAATGGTTTACTTGATATTAAAGACGAGACGCTTTCAAAATTAGATTATGTCATAACTGGTGTTCACTCTAACATGAAAATGAGTAAGATAGAGATGACAAAAAGGATTATCAGAGCAATGAAAAATCCTTATGTTAAAATCCTATCTCATCCTACGGGCAGGATTCTTAAAAGAAGAGACGAATATAAGATTGATTTTGATAAAATCTTAAAAACAGCTAAAGAGTTAGGAAAGGTATTAGAGATTAATTCTTTTCCTTCAAGATTGGATCTTAATGATAAAAAGATTAAGAGAGCAAAAGAATTAGGAGTTAAGATGATAATTAATAGCGATGCTCATCATAGAAATCAGTTAGAATATATTGAATTTGGTGTTTTGCAAGCTCGCCGCGGCTGGGCTGAAAAAAAAGATATTATTAATACTTTGCCTTTAAAGAAACTAATGAATGCCTTATGAACCAAAAAGCCTTATTACTTTTCTCCGGGGGATTGGATTCAATGTTGATTGTTAAAATTTTACAAAAACAAGGGATTCAAATAATTCCAGTTTGTTTCTGTAGTTTTTTCTTTAATTGCACAACAGCTGAAAAATCAGCTAAGATTTTAGGTTTGAAATTAAAGATTATAGATATTTCAGAAGAACACCTAAAGGTGATTAAAAATCCAAAATACGGAACAGGAAAAGGAATGAATCCCTGTATTGATTGTCATTTATTAATGATAAAAAAGGCAAAAGAGATTATGAAAAAGGAAAAATATGATTTCATTGCCACGGGTGAAGTTTTGGAGGAAAGACCATTTTCTCAAAGCAAAAGAGTGTTTAAATTAGCTGAAAAAACACTTGGTTTAGAGGGTTTAATTTTAAGACCCCTTTCAGCTAAATTATTGTCAGAAACTATTCCTGAGCAAAAAGCATGGGTAAAAAGAGATGAGCTTTTTGGGATTTCAGGTAAAACAAGAAAACCTCAATTAGCCTTAACTAAAGAATTCGGAATAACAGAATTTCCTAATCCTGCCGGAGGTTGTATTTTGACTGACAAAGAATATTCAAAGAAATTATTTTTGCTTTTTGAAAAAATACCTGACTTTGACGGTCAGGATGCAAAAACAATAAGAAAAGGAAGAGTTTTTTGGGAGAATAATTTTTTGATTATAATTGGGAGAAACGAAAAAGAAAATGCAGAGATAGAAAAACTTAGAAAAGATAAGGACATTATTTTGGAACCAGAAAATTTTTCTGGGCCAACAGTTCTAATAAGAGGGTTTGACAAAGAAGTTCCAGAAGAAATCATTAAAAAAGCTAAAAACCTTTTATTAAAATATTCTAAAAAAACCTCCAAAGAATCAATAATCCATGAAATTTAAAGAAAAAGTATTGGAAGTTGTTAGTAAGATTCCAAGGGGCAAAACCATGAGTTATGCCGAGGTGGCTAAAGCTGCAGGTAGCCCCAAGGCCTATAGGGCAGTGGGCAATATTATGCATAACAACCCTGATCCTGAAAATGTGCCATGTCATAGAGTTATTAGGTCTGATGGTACTATTGGAGGATATGCTAGCGGTGTTAAAAAGAAAATTGCTTTACTTAAAAAAGAAGGCGTGATAGAACTAAAATAGTAAAAGCACCTAAAAAATTAAATAAGGAGGCAAAAAAGATTTGGAGGAAGAAATCTACGAAGCGCCCAGACTTCCCATTGAGTCATATCGACAGAAGTTGTATAAAGCCCTAAGTTGGATTTATGAACATTATAAAAATCAGGGTTTCATGAATGCACTATCTCACTATCGAGGCGACCAAGAAAGAGAAATGGCTTTTTTCTTGAAAAAGAAATTGCTGGTTTTCCAAATCATAGATGAACCTACTCTATTAAGAGGATTGAATCTCGACGGCTTAGCTATAAATCAGCAGACACCAGAAGGAAGTTTCATCATTGCTCTTCAAAAAATTCTCTTTGAGATGGATGAATCTGTCTTAGCTATTATACTCCGGCAAAAACTAGATGAGGTTCTCCTTATCTCAGGAGGCAGCTCTCCCTTGGAAGCTCAACGCTTAGCCATTCAAGCTCAGAAAATTCAAGACCGAGACAAAATAGAGCAAGCCCTTAAGAGACAGCTTATTATACATAAGCCCTCTGTAAAAGAAGCTCTACCCAGAAAGGAAAAGCTTGTTCCAAGAAAAGAAATCATACCCTCGCCCGAAAAGAAAGTTGTCATCAAACCTACTCCTATTAAAATGCAACGTCGTGGAAGTAGAAGAAAGCAAGGTCGACCTTCAAGTAATCCCGGTAAAGAGAAACTTAAAGCACTGATTATAAAACGTCAGGCAAAGATTTCAGAGATAGCCGATGATTTAAAGGTAAGCAATGCAACTATATCCCGTTGGATTAACGAGGACTCAGAACTCAAACAGTTGGCTAAGGATCAAAAGAGGATTAGAAAGGGACGATCCAAAAGAAAATATAAGCAGCACCCTGACAGAGAGAATCTTATAGCACTAATTAAAAAACATAAAGGTAATCTTTCTGCGGTAGCCAGAGATCCAAGCTTAAGAATAACCAATAGAACTCTTTACAGCTGGATTGAAGAAGAAAAAGATCTTGAGAGTTTGGTTGAAGAACAAAAAAAGAAACAATCGCGTGCAGGAGGGGCGAGAGAGAGGAAATATCATCATCCCGGAAAAGAAATACTTAAACAGTTGATTGAAGAACATAATGCTAGACTGTTTGACATGGCAAAGGATCCCAGAGTAAATGCTAGTCAGCCCACTTTATCAATCTGGATTAATCAAGACCCTGAACTTAGAAGATTGGCTCATGAACAAAGGGAGTTTAGGAGAAAGAAAAAAGGCTAATAAGCCTAAACAGAGAAGCCTAAAGGCCCAATCAAAAATCCGCGAGATTCTCGGAGATTCCCGCGGTCTTTTTTATTTCTGATTTTTAAAAATAGAAATTAACTTTTTACTTTCTCTATAATCTTTTCAAAGATTTTAGGATGGTTTTTAGCAAAATCAGCTAATATTTTTCTATCTAATTCAATTTTGTTTTGCTTTAAACCGTGAATGAATTTATTGTAGGCAATACCATGACTTCTTGAAGCAGCATTAATCTGGGTTTGCCAAAGCTGACGAAAGACTCTTTTCTTTTTCTTTCTGTCTCTGAACATATTTGTCCAAGCATGAAGAAGAGCTTCTTTGGCAGCTCGATATTTAGATTTTCTTCCCCAACGAAAGCCCTTGGTATGTTTTAATAGACTTTTCCTTCTTTTCCTGGCAGTTTTTCCTCTTTTAACTCTGACCATATTAGTATTTTAAGAGTTTTTTAATTTTTTTCGCTTCAGGTTTTGAAACCAAAACCCATTTCCTGTTCTTCCTTTTTTTATTACCTGATTTTTTTGCCAAATTATGATTAAGACCAACCGCTCTTCTTAGAATTTTACCGGTTTTAGTAAACTTAAAACGCTTGGCAATTGATTTTCTTGTTTTAGCCATATTACTTTTTAGTAATTATCATTGTTAAATTTCTTCCTCTTCTTTGGATATTTCTTTCAACCTTGATGGGGATTTTTTCATTTAAGACTTGAGTAAACTGATTTATTTTTTCTTCGGCAATATTCTGAAGCGCCCTTTGCCTTCCTCTTAAAATTATGTCTACTCTGATTTTATCTCCTCTTTTTAAAAACTTTTCTGCTTGTCGAACCCTTATTTCTAAATCGTGAGGGGAAATGTTAAAACTTAGTCTTATTCCTTTCAATTCCCCTACCTTTTTTGTTTTAGATTGTTTTTTTTTCTTTTCTTCGGCATAAAGATATTTTCCGTAATCAGTTATTCTACAGACAGGTGGTCGCACTTTTTCAGTAACTTGGACTAAATCTAAATTGCGCTCTCGAGCCATTCGGAGCGCGTCTTTTAAATTCATAACTCCTAACTGTTTCCCAGTTTCATCTACCAGCCTTACTTCTAAAGCCATTATTCGATTATTAGCTAATGGTTTTCTAATATTTTTCTTTATTAATATAATTTAGTGGAGATGAAGGGTATTGAACCCTTGTCCAAAGCTTTTATCAAAATAATTCTACAGATATGTCTTGTTTATTTTGAATGTTAGATTGAAACAAGAAAAATTCTAACAAGTTCATCTCTTTTTTTCAATAGATACCCGAGATAAGAAATCTATCAATCTCGATTATATAACACCTAGAATAGTTTATCGAGAATCAACTACTTAGATGCCTTCTTAAGCGTAAGCTAAAGCAGGTTGTTTAAATAAGTTTGCACTTATTGTTTTTCTAAAAGTTTAACGAGATTCTAGAATGCTCGATCTGCATAAATGGATAAAAAGTTTTGTCGAAACGCTCATCCCCATTAAGACTTTTCTCTTAAAGCTCTCTGAATTGTTCTTTCTGAGTCTTTCTTTTTAATTTTTTCTCTTTTATCAACCTTTTTTAAAACCTTAGCTATCCCAAATTCAATTTTTATTATACCTTTTTTAGCATAAACTTTCAAGGGTATCAAGCTTAATCCTTTTTGCTGTGTTTTTCCTATCAATTGTTTGATTTCAGATTTTTTTAATAACAGCTTTCTTGATCTTTCTGAATTATAATCTTTAGGAGCATTTTTGGGCTGGTATGCTGGAACATTACATCCGATTAAGTAAATTTCTTCATTTTTAACCACAACATAAGAGCCAGTAAGATTTATTCTGCCTAATTTTATTGATTTTACCTCTTGTCCAATTAAAGCAATGCCTGCTTCAATCTTTTCCAGGATTTTATATTTGAAATAAGCCTTTTTGTTTTCGGCAAATATTCTCATAGTTTTATTTTAACACAGCTAAGATCAAAGCGGCTATTAATTCATATTTTTAAAGGCTGCTAAGCAAAAGAAAAGATTTAATGCTGAGGCACTAAAAAAGAGTGGCAGAAAGCCAAAAGAAGTAATAACAAAACCAGCAATAGCTTGGGTTATTGCCATTCCCACATGTGTTCCTATCATTAAAATACTTATATCTCCTGCCATGGAGTTGTGATTGATAACCTCAATAAAGATTGTTTCGCGTCCTACATCAGAAATACCACCAACAATACCCAATAAAATCATTAATATTGGCAAAGAGATTTGATTGGTAAAAGGCAATAAAATTAAAAACAAGGAATAGAAAAAACCGCCTATTAACATTTTATACTTACCTTTGCCAATAGAACGAAGAGCATAAATACAAATACCACCGAAAAGGATTCTGGCACCTAAAATTAATCCAATGTTTTGCGTCATAATACCTGCTCCTTTTAGAAATAAAGGAAAAACATAGCTTCCAACCAATCCGAAATAAAGTCCTGATACAAAGAAAAGGATAAAAAATGTTTTGAATTTTTTGGTTTTATTGCTAAAGCTAAGAGCTTCTAATATTGCCAAAATGCTTATTTTTCTTTTTTCTTTATCTATTAATTTTTTAACATTTGGGAAAATTAAAAAAGATAAAACCATTAATAAATATAAAGTTTTATCATAGAAAAACTTTGTTAATAAAAATCCGGCTAAGAGTGTGCCTATAGCATTAAAAATAGATCCTATACCTCTCATTTTTACTAATGTTTTTTCGCCTTCCTGGCTGTGATCAAGAAAATAGGCGCGGTTAACAGACCAAAGAGAAGCATTTCTAACTCCTTCACTTATTTTTCCAAGTAAAAAACCAAAAGGAGATTTTGAGAAATAGTATACTATCAAATGGACCAAATTCATGATTCCACAAAGCCAATAGAATTTTTTTCTACCTATGTAGTCTGAAACTGTTGCAAAAACAACCCTGTTTGTTTGACTTACCAGTGGAAGAATAGCAAAAATCAATCCCATTGATTCAATTGAAATTTTCCTTTCAAGCATTAATAAAGGTAAAAGAATATAGGTTACACCGCTGATAAAAGCATTTAATGCTTGAATTATAAAAGCATTTTTTATTCCAGTTTTGGTTTTCATATATGTTTTACTATACTCCAAATTGCGATATACTAAAAGTGATGGTACAAGAAAAAATAGCAAAATTAATCCAAAAGTCAATAAAAGTTGCTCAAAAAAATGGAGCTTTTCCTGAAATTATTATTGAACATCCTAAAGAAATGTTTCACGGCGATTATGCTACAAGTGTTGCTTTGGTGATTGGTAGGAGTTTGAAAAAAAATCCAATGGAAATAGCCGAGACTATTAAGTCTCAGATTTTAGATTTAGAACCTGATTTTTTTGAAAAAGTTGAAGTTGTAAAACCAGGATTTATCAATTTTTTTCTTTCTCAGCAATCTCTTATTAACTCTTTAAACAATATTTTAAAAGAAAAAGAAAAATATGGTTCAGCCCAAACAAACAAGACAGTTGTTATTGATTATTCTGCTCCCAATATTGCTAAACCATTTGGAATTGGCCACTTAAGGTCAACTATTATTGGTCAATCTATCTATAATATTTACCAGTTTTTAGGTTGGAAGTGTATTGGCGACAATCATTTGGGAGATTGGGGAACTCAGTTTGGCAAAATGATAGTAGCTATTAAAAAGTGGGCTAATAAAGAAAAATTAAAAGATTTATCAATTGCTGATTTAGAAAAGCTTTACATTAGATTTCATGAGGAAATAGAGTCTAATCCTGATTTAGAAGAAGAGGCAAGAGTTTGGTTTAAAAAATTGGAAGATAACAATAAGGAGGCAAAAGAGATTTGGCAGACATGTGTTGATATTAGCTTAAAAGAATTTAATAAAGTTTATGATTTATTGGGAATAAAAATTGATTATGTTTTAGGCGAAAGCTTTTATCAGGGGAAAATGATGTCAATTATTAAAGAGGCAAATAAGAAAAAAATTGTTGTCAAAAGCCAAGGAGCTCTAATTATTAAATATCCTGGAGACAAATTGCCTCCAGCAATTATTCTTAAGTCTGATGGCGCCACAAATTATTTTACAAGAGATTTGGCAACAGTTCAGTATCGTTTAAAAACCTGGAAACCAGATTTAATAATTTATGAAGTTGGAGTTGAACAATCTCTTCATTTCCAGCAATTGTTTTGGGCTATAGAGCTTTTGGGTTGGGCAAAAAGAAACAAGTTTTTTCATATGGCTCATGGTCTTTACAGAAGTAAAGAGGGAAGACTTTCAACAAGAAAAGGTAAAATAATTCATTTGGAAAGTGTTTTACAAGAAGCAATTGATAAGGCGAAAAAGATTATTAATGAGTCAGAAACTGGTAAGGATTTGCCAGACAAAGAAAAAGAAAAAATAGCTCAAACCGTTGGTATCGGAGCGGTTAAATATAATGATTTATCTCAACATTACACTAAGAATATTGTGTTTAGTTGGGATAAGATTCTCAATTTAAAAGGAAACTCAGGACCTTATTTACAATATACTTTTACTCGTTGTAAGAGTGTTCTTAGAAAATCTAAAACCAAGATTAATTTTAAAAACATAAAAGATTTTAATTTAGAAGAAAAAGACATTTTAAGAACAATTTACAGATTCCCAGAAATAGTTCAAGAAGCTGCTGACAAATTTTCTCCTAATTTAATTTGTAATTTTGCTTTTGATTTGGCTCAAAAATATAATCTTTTTTATCAAAAGCATTCAATTATTAAGGCTGAAACAGACAATTTAAAAATGTTTAGATTGGGCTTAACAGCGGCTGTGGCTCAAGTATTAGAAAACTCTCTTTCTCTTTTGGGAATTTCTGTTCCAGAAAAAATGTAAAAAAAAGAAGGGATAAGAATACTTATTTTTTAAGTCCTCTATCCCTTTGTTTTCGTTCTTGTTTCCTTTTTTTACGTTTTCTCTTGTCGCGTTCGCGTGTTCTCTTCTTGCCCTTTTTTCCCACAATTAACCTCCGTTGTTTCTCTATAGCCTTCTTTTTATCACAAACCCTCTATTTGTCAATATTCATTTAAGTAGTTTTTTATTTTTAAAAATAAAAAAAAGATTAAAGTTAAGGAGATTACTTTATCTTTTTATAGTTGATTGTAAAGCTCTATATGTCGTGCAATGGGTTCATCAAGATGTTCTTGTCTCATAATTTGAGTGATGTATAAAATGGCATTTTCGTAAAGCTGAACCATCTCAAGACCCTTTTTTGTGGTCACGTATTCGGGGCGTTCACCTTTCTTACCAAACATCATAATAAGTTCACTCCGACGCAGTATTTCCAAGAGTTTTGAGAATGGTTTATATGACATTTCCGTTAGTTCCATTAATCTTGTACCACGCTGTCTTTCCCTTGCAGCTGACAGAAAATCTATAATTAAATCCATTTTGTTCCGTCGCGTCTTAGCAGTGTCCATCATGAGTTTTTCTAGTGCAAACGTTATTACTTTATATTTTCTGCAAGCATTGATAATTCTCTCACCTCTTTCAGTTAACAGATAAATGCTTCTCGTTCTCTTATCACTCTTAGTTTCTTTGGATATAAGTAATTTTAGCACTAATAGCGGCGGTAGAAATCTTCTTTTCAATACTTGCCCACCTATATTAGCCCTATACATGAGATTTGTTGGACCCAAAGGTTCTTTATAAACTGTTCTTAGTATAACTAAAAGTATTTCTCCTTGAGTTCGTCTTTTGGATGAACGACTCTTCAAAGCCATTTTTAATCACATATTTAAATGTACTTTTGATATTTTATCTTAAGATTAATTTTGTATTTGTCAAGGACAATTTACAGAATGTATTATACCTTGACTTATTTTGAAATTATTGATAGTAAATTATTAAAGTACCTTTACATTGTTATTGAGGTGATGGATATGGCACAAATGCCAACTAATCAGAACATAGTTCCCGGTGAAATAGGGGACGAAAACTGGTTTTGGGTTGATGTAGACAAGATATTTTCTAACCGTTTTAATCCTAATCGTATGAGCAAAGACAAGGCCGATCTTTTAGAAGAAGTAGTGAAAGCAAGAAAAAACGACCCGATCACAATATCTCCAATGAATATCTTTTATAGTCAGCGCGTTATCAACAGTCAAGCTCTTCAGGAAAGCATAGGAGACAGTGTGAATCCTTTAAATGTGTTTATTATCTGCGACGGACAACATAGGCACGAGAAGGCTATTAGGTTAGGCATAGAAACAATCAAAGCCCACGTCTGGAGAATAACAGAAACACAAGCAATGAGATATTTCCATCCAAGACAAACCATACATGGTGAAAACGATCCTTTTAAGGAAGGAAAAATGTTTAAGCATGAGAAGAAACAAAATGGTCTTTCAGATAAGGAAATAGTAGAGGCCTATTGTTTATCTAATACACAATATGTAACACTAAGAATGCAACTTGTCGACGAAATTTCTAACAGAGTAATAGATCTATTTCGTGAATCATTTGACGACAAAGATAGGTGGCCTGGAACCCTTACGACTTCTCACTTGGGTGTCATAAAAGGACTTTCTAAGAAATATCAAGAGTTGGTAGCGCTTGGAATTCTTGAAAATCATTGGTCTGTTGCTACAACCATAGCAATTGTCAAAAAAATTAAGTTAGCGCAAAAAGAAAGAAAAAGTATTGACCTTAATCAATTGACAAAAGAGCAGATATTTCCGCATATTTTCAATAAAGACATAGATGTTTCTTCATTGCCGCCACTAGATGACTTAATGAGAGGGTATTCAATGACCTTTTTTAATGAAATTTTGCCGAAACTAAGGGAAGCGTCAATTTCACCCAAGTCTACTGCTGGCCTTAAATCACCTTCAATAAAACAGGAATTTCCTTCAGCATTTGAAGGTAGATTGATTGAGGTAGAGGCAAACAACTTCCTTGATAGTCTCATCATTTTAAACATTATTGATGATTCTAGCTACGATACTTCAGCAGAAGAGCTTTTGAAGAATCTAAAGAAAAATATGCGCATTGCTACAGAAGACCCCTCTGTGATGAATCTTCTTCTTGCAGCTTTTGGAGCCATGCAGGTTTATCTCAGAAAAAGAGGAGCATAAATAGAACCCAAAACCTCTTCCAACCCACTTTTTACATAAATTAGTGGGCTTTTTTTTATTTCAAAATAATATTTTAATTGAAAAAAAAGGGTGAAAATGGTAATTTGAACTTATGAAAGAACTTAAGAATAAGTATTTTTTGTTAAGACACGGTCAGACTACTCATCAGATTGAGGATCCCAAAATTATATACTTTTGGCCAGACGGAAATCCTCCTTATGCTTTGACCGAATTAGGTAAAAGCCAAATTCAAGAAAAAACCCCTCAACTAAAAGACAAAAAGATTGATTTAATTTTTGCCTCAGATGCTTTAAGAACAAAACAAACAGCTGAAATTGTTGCTCAAGAATTAGATTTAGAGATAAAACTTGACCAAAGATTAAGAGATACTAATTGGGGAGTTTTTCAGGGAAAATCAATGGAACAAGCTTGGGCTTTTTACAATCACAATATGGAAAA
>JAUVYE010000018.1 GCA_030603245.1 bacterium
CCTGACTTGAAGCATCAAACTTAAGAAATATTGTTTTGGTCCCTGCTCCCTGGACTAAATCCTGTTCAATTATAGATGGAATATGACCATCATGAAATATAATCTCTTCTAACGGATTAATTTCCTCTTCAGGAAGTTCGGTAATGATTTCTTTTGTTTGGCGGATTTCTCTTACCATTCTTTCTAAAATTACTCGACCATTTTGAGTAATTTCTGCTACTACTTCACCTTCCCGATAAGCTCGCTGGCTCAATAAATTAATACCAGATATTGCACTAGTAACAATTAAAAGAAGACTAATTACTAATAAAAGCTCTGTTAAGGTAAAGCCTTTTTGAAAATAAGTTCTATTCATAATTACTTTTTAGTAATTAAACTTATTATCTTATTATTTTTTTCAGAAAATCCAAAAAATGTTTTCCAGAAAATAGTTACTTCTATTTTTTTAATTCCTGGATCAGGATCACAATCAATAACTTCTGAAAAATTCGAGTCAGGATCAACACAAATTATTTCTGTTTCTCTTTGGTAAGAACCAAACGGAGAATCTAAAACATGCTTTGCCTCAACAATACCAAAGGAAATTTCCACATATGATTGTGAAATAAGTTCTTCAATTTTAGCTTGTCCAAGTTGACTAGCTATTGTGGCCATTTTAGATGATCCCAAGATTTTAGTACCCAAGGGAAAGGCTTGTAAGACAGCAAAAATTCCAGCAGTTAAAATAAAGATTGATATTAACGCCTCTATTAAAGTAAATCCCTGCTTGTCCGCTGGCATGGCTTTTTTATTTAAAAACATATTAATCAATTACTCTTATAAAACCAGATGGTCTTACATTAATGGTTTTTGTTTTATTCTGAACGTTTTCTATGGTAATTTGAGCGCTTTCTTTTACCGCTCCATAAGAATTATATCTTACTTCATTGTTAGATAGCGAGGGAACAATAGTAAGCCCAATAATCTCTTCTGGAATCAGTCCCTGTTTAAAAGATTCACTCTCTCCGCATTGAATTATTTGATATGCTCTGTCAGAAGGAAAGTTGTCTGGTAAAACAAAACAATACTCAACTTGTTCAGAAACAGCAAGTTGCTGAGTAAGGCGAAGATTAGAAACAAAGTCCCTGACAACACCATTTAATTGAAGTGTTGGCTCAAAATTTCTCAAAATAGGAAAACTAATCAGGGCTAAAATTCCAACAATGGCGAAAACAATCAAGGTTTCTGTTAGAGTAAAGCTATTTTGTATTTTTGAATTCATTAAAGTCCTTCCAACATTGAATACATTGGTTGAATCATAGAAATAGCAAAAAAACCAATTACAACCCCAACAACTAACATTAAAAGAGGCTCAATAATTGAAGCTAAATTCTGAGTAGCAGCTGTGACTTCTTCTTCAAAATAGTCAGCCAGTTTAGATAAAATCTTTGAAGTTTCACCAGTTTCTTCTCCTACTTTTATCATTTCAATTACGCTTGAAGGATAAATATCGTCATAATCTTTCAGGACATTAGAAAGTTCAGCTCCTTTCCTAACTCTCTCAGCTGTTTCTGCCATAGCATTCCTAAAATAGATGTTACCAAGGGTTCCGGCAACAATTTCTAAAGACCTAACAATTGGAACACCAGCGCTGATAAGAGAACCCAATGTTCTAACAGTAGAAGCTGCATTAGATTTTCTGACAATAGGAGAAATAATGGGAAGTTTTAAAGAAACTGTGTCAATAATTTTTTTACCTCTTTTGGTTTTGGCAAACGATAAAAAGCCTAAAACAAAAACAATAAACAATAATATGACCAAGTACCATTTCTCAGCCATAAAAACACCAATATTAATGACAAACTGAGTAGCAACCGGAAGTTCAATGCCCAAATCCTCAAAAGTACTGGCAATCTGTGGTACAACCATAATCAACATTAAAATTCCAATGCCAATCATGGCTGAAATAACAACTGCTGGATAAATCATTGCTCCTTGAATCTTTGATTTCAGCTGATGTTCTCTTTCTAATTGTAAAGATAGCATTTGTAAAACATCTTCAAGTGTCCCTGATTCCTCTCCAACTTTTATCATATTATAAAAAAGCTCAGAAAAAATATCAGGATATCCAGCTAAAGCTTGGGAAAAAGCCTGTCCCTTATTAATTTCCTCTCTAATTTCTAAAAGTGCTTTTTTAAGCTTCTCGTTTTTTGCCTGATTAGATAAAATAGTAAGACAGCGTGCCAGGGGAAGACCAGAAGCAACCATTACTTGCAAGTTTCGAGTAACCATCATTTTATCAACCAAAGAAACTTTACCAAGAAATGGTAAAGAAAAACTCTTTTTCTTTGGGCCCTTAGATATATCTTCAGAAATTGCTTCAATCAAAACTAAACCTTTTTTCTTTAAGTTTTGAGCTAATTCATGAGTATCTTTTGCCAACAAAGCTCCGGTTTTTGTTTCTCCCTCAAGAGATTTAGCTGTATAAAAATATTTTGGCATTTATTCAACAATAACACGCAACACCTCCTCAATTGATGTTATTCCTTGAGCAGCCTTAATAAATCCATCCTCAACCATTGTTCTCATCCCCTCTTTTTTAGCTTGCATAGTAATTTTGTCAGATGTTTCTTTGTTTACAATCATTTCTTTAATCGTTTCATTTACTGGTAAAACCTCAAAAATACCTAATCGTCCTTTATATCCTTCAGGACATTTTTTGGAAGTTTTCGCACGATAAAAATTAATGTTTTTTAGGGTATCTTTTGATTTTGCTAATTTTTCTTCTTTTAAAATTTCGAGAATCCTCTTTATATCGCAATATTTAGATAAGTTTTTTAAATCTGAATCTTTAAGTTTATACGCTTCTTTGTCCTCATGAAGTCGTCTGACTAATCTTTGAGCTAAAATGAGGTTTAGAGTTGAGGAAAGCAAAAAAGGCTCAGCTTCCATATCAATCAATCGAGGAATAGCTCCAGCTGCTTCTGTAGTATGAAGGGTTGATAGAACCAAATGTCCAGTAAGAGCAGCATTAATGGCTAAACCAGCTGTTTCTTGATCTCTTATCTCTCCAACCATAATAATGTCAGGATCCTGCCTAACCAATGCCCTTAAACCTGATGCAAAAGTTAGGCCTATTTTGGCATTAACTTGGGTTTGATTAATTCTAGGCATTCGATATTCAATTGGGTCTTCAACCGTAGAAATATTAATTCCTGGAGTATTTAAAATTTCCATCATTGCATAAAGGGTAGTGGTTTTTCCAGACCCAGTTGGACCAGTAATCAAAATCATTCCTACTGGCCTCCTAAGCCCATCTTCAACTTTTTCTAAAGCGTCTCCCCTAAGACCCAAGCCTTCTAAGGTTAGGGCTTTGCTGGTTTCTGCTAAAAGACGCATGACAATTTTTTCACCATCAAAAATTGGCAGAATAGAAACTCTAATTGAATATTTGTAAGCTTCTGTTTCTACCTTAAAACGACCATCCTGAGGCAAGCGATGCTCATCAAGCTTCAGATTAGAAAGAACTTTAATTCGAGCCACAATGCCTGAAGCAGCTGCTTTGGGTAAGGTCATAGCATCTCTTAAAATCCCATCTATGCGATAACGAACGATAACATCTTTTTCTGAGGGTTCAATATGAATATCAGAAGTTCTTTGTAAGATAGCATGTTTTAAAAGAGTATCAACAATTCTTATTATAGGAATTTCTTGAGCAACTTTTTTTAGTTCTTGTTTCTCTTTCCCTGGCAACTTCTTTTTCTCGCCCTCTTTTATAGATTTAATTCCCCCAACCTCTTTTTTGATAATATCGCCAAATTCTGCTTCTAAACTTTTTTGATATTGTTTAAGAACATTTTTAATGCTTTCTGGGGTGGTTAATCTTGGTAAAATCCTTAGGGGAGTGGTTTTTTTAATAAATTCAATTGTTCTTAAATCTTCAGGGTCTAACATGGCAATTTCAAGACTGTTTCCTTTTTTTCTAAAAGCTACAATATTGTGATTTTTAGCAATTGGCTCTGGAATAATTTTTAAAACCTGAAGATCAACGATTTCTTTTTCTAAATTAACAAAAGGAATGCCCAAAATATAAGCTTCAAGCTTAATCAGGTCTTCGCTCTTAATATTCCCTTCAGAAACTAAAACATCGCCAATTTTCTGACCTGTTTTTTTAGCTTTTTTAACTGCTTTATCAAACTCATTCTTAGTTACCAACTCAGCATCAAGCAAAAAAGCTTTTAATTGTTGAGGTTCGACTCTCATGTTTTAATTGCTCTGAAAAACTTGGTTTATTTTGATTGTTAGTTCTTCCAAAGAATAATTGGCTTTCACCAAATAAGTGGTTGCGCCTAATTCCATTGCTTTTTTAATGTCTTCTATTGATTCAAGATTAGTCAAAACAATGACTGGTATTTCTCTTGTTTCAGGATTATCTTTTATTTTCTTTAAAACATCAAATCCATGAATTTTTGGTAAAATTAGATCAAGAAGAATCAAATCAGGTTTTTTGCTTTGGGCTAATTTTAACCCTATTTCTCCGTTTAAAGCAGATAAAATCTCATATCCTTGTTGAGATAACATCTCCCCAAGTGTTTTTTGCAAAGCTGATTCGTCTTCAATAATTAAAATTTTTTTCATAAAATCTATTATTTTTTAATTGGTAATGTAAACCAGAAGGTCGACCCTTGGCCCCCCTGGCTTTTAAACCCTATTTTGCCTTTTGATTTCTTAATAATTGATTTGGCAATATAAAGACTCAATCCTGATCCTTGGGTCTGATATTTCATTGCATTGTCTGCTCTAAAAAACTTTTGGAAAATATATTTTTTATCTTTTTCTGGAATACCCACTCCAGTATCATTTATTTCAAAATAAAAATTATCCTGTTCAAGATTAAGTTTTAGCTTTACTTTGCCTTTTTCTTTTATATAGCGAATAGCATTATCTAAAAGATTTTCTATGACCTGTTTTATTTGAAAAGGATCAGCCATAACTTGAGGTAAATCTTTTTGATTTTCAAAGCTTATTGTTACGTTTAATGCTTTAGCAACCGGCTCAAATGATACAATTAGCTCTTTAATCGTATCTGATAAGTAAAATCTTTTTTCTTTTAAAAACAGGGTTTGTGTCTCAATCCTGGAAACTATTAATAAATCTTTTACCAATTCTTTCATTCGAGCAATATTTTCTTTTAAAATCTTAAAATATTCGGTTTGTTTAGCTTCAATCTTGCCCAATTTACCAGACATCAAAAGCTCAATTGTCCAACCAAGATTTGAAATCGGAGTTCTTAGCTGATGAGAAACAATACTAATAAACTCTGATTTAATTTTATTTGCCTCAGCCAATCTTTCAAAACTCTGCGAAATTAGAAAACCAATTACAAACAAAACAGTGCTGATTATTAAAACTATCAAAGCAACCAATCTTGGATCCCAAGCGTATTGAGTACCTATATAATAAGTAGTAATAGCAGTAATAATAACAACCAAGCCCATGACTAAAAATAGAAACTGAGGGCATTGCCAAAGAGAAAGCCCGTATTTCTTACATTGAACAGAAACATTTAATTGTCTTAAAATTTCTTTAAGTTTCATTAGATAAATTATAGCATATTAAAAATGAAAGAAAAAAATATTTAAATTGACCTGAGGCCAAAAAAGTGATATTTTGAAAAAGATTGGTAACGGGGCGTAGTGTAATGGTAGCACGAGTCCTTTGGGAGGATTTAATCCGAGTTCGAATCTCGGCGCCCCGACGCGGGAGTAGTTCAATGGTAGAATGTCTCCCTTCCAAGGAGAAGGTTTGCGGGTTCAAGTCCCGTCTCCCGCTCAAACTACAGTATAGAGTAAATAAGAGATAAATCTCTTTATTCACTCCAATCAAAAAAATCGCATTAGTCGTGCGATTTTTTGATTAGAAATTAGGACAATTAGAAATTAGAAATTTTACTTAGCGTATTCAACTACCCTAGATTCTCTAATAACAGTTACTTTAATCTCTCCGGGATATCTTAATTCTTCTTGAATCTCTTTGGCAATATCTCGAGCTAATTTTTTGGCAGATAGATCATCAATTTGTTCAGGTTTAACAAAAACCCTTATCTCACGACCAGCCTGAATTGCATATACTTTTTGTATACCAGGAAAAGACATGGCAATGTTTTCTAATTCGGTTAATCTTTTTAAATAACTTTCCAAATTATCTTTTCTGGCACCGGGCCGAGCTCCTGAAATCTGATCTGCTACCTGAACTAAAGTCGATTCAATTGTTTCAAAAGGATATTCCTCGTGATGCGATTTCATGGCTATAATTACTTCTTTTTCTATTCCAAATTTTTCTAAAATTTTCATTCCAATATCAACGTGAGAACCCTCTATCTGATGATCAACTGCTTTGCCAATATCATGTAATAAACCTGCTTTTTTACAAATAACAGCGTTAACTCCGATTTCTGAGGCCAAGGCCGAAGCCAAATGAGAGACTTCAATTGAATGAAGTAAAACATTCTGACCATAACTGGTTCTAAAGCGCAATCTACCTAAAAGATGAACTAATTTAGGGTTTAATCCTAAAACTCCAGTATCATAGCAGGCTACCTCTCCAGCTTCTTTGATTTGATTAGCAATTTCTGATTTAGCTTTTTCCACTTCTTTTTCTATCCGGGCTGGCTGAATTCGACCATCAGCTATTAATTTTTCTAAGGCTTTTTTAGCAACCTGGCGCCTGATCGGATCAAAACTAGAAATGACCAGCATTTCAGGAGTTTCATCAATAATTACTTCGGCTCCGGTCAATTTCTCTAAGGTTCTAATGTTCCTTCCCTCTTTACCAATAATCCTGCCCTTAATATCTTCTGAGGGTAGGGCTAACGTAGAAGTTGTAACCTCTTGAGCTTGGCTTAAAGCACATTTTTGAATAGCTAAAGCTAGTATCTCTTTAGCTCTTTTTTCAAATTTTTCTCGGCCCTCATTTTCTAATTTCTGCATTTTCTCTAACATTTCCTTTTGATATTCTTTCTCTACCTCTTTAATCAATTCTTCCTTTGCTTGTTTTTGAGAAAGTCGAGCAACTTTTTCTAATTTCTCAACTGCTTTTTCCTTAAGTTCGCTCAAACTTTCTTTTATTTCTTTTAATTTTTTAACTTTTTCTTGAAACTCTTTTTTCTCCAAATCAAAAGTAGAGAGTTTTTCATCTAAAACACTCTCTTTTTTTAACAAAAGTCTCCCGGACTCAATTATTTCGTGTCGCCTTATTTCTGTTTCTTTTCCAGCCTTTTCTTTAACCCTAAAAGCGCTCTTTTTAGCGTCTGATAAAATCTTGTCAGATTGCTCTTTAGCTTGAGAGATTTTTTGCTTGAGTTTTTGTTCAATCGTGCCTGCTCTTTTCTGAACAATTGATTGACGAGCGTAGTAACCTATAATTGAACCTACGGATAGGCAAAGTATACCTATCCCTAGAGGAGTAAGTTGATTCATATAATTGAATAAGCTGGATGTTTAACATAATTCAAATAAAATTATTCTAACAAATCCAAGTTAAAAAAATAATCTTTCTAATTTAAAGAATAACAGATATTTTAATCTCTGTCAAAGATTAAAATCGTTAAAATGGTGCGATTTCCTTCCATTCTGGAAGAGGCAAGCTTACTGTAATTTCTTTATTAACAGAACAACAACCACTAATGGGCCTATAATTGTATAGACCC
>JAUVYE010000007.1 GCA_030603245.1 bacterium
GTTGAGGGCTATTCAATGAAAACCAATATCCAGATTTCAAAACGTTTACAATACCTCAAAATAAAAAAAGGAACCATGATTAAGAAAAAAGAGATGAAAGATTTTCCTGATTCAAGAATCACTGTTCTGTGTACTGGAGCTCAGGGAGAATCCTCAGCTGCTCTGATGCGAATTATTAATAAAGAACATAAAGCCATTCGGCTTAAAAAAGGAGATTCTGTTATTCTTTCTTCCTCAGTTATTCCTGGTAATGAAAGATCGGTTCAATTTCTAAAAGATAATATCTTAAGGCAAAAAGCTCAGGTTTTTCATTATAAAATGATGGATATTCATGCTGGAGGCCATGCTCAAAAAGAGGAGTTAAAAGAAATGATAAAAATAATGAAGCCTAAGTTCTTTTTACCCATTCATGGTCAATACTCAATGTTAGTTTCTCATGCTCAATTAGCCCAAGAGGTTGGTTTGCCAGAAAAAAGAATTGTTATTCCTGAAAATGGGCAAATTGTTAATCTTAGCTCAGCAAATATTTACATTGATAAAAAAACAGTTCCCTCAAATTATATCATGGTTGATGGTTTAGGAGTTGGTGATGTTGGAGAAATAGTTCTTAGAGACAGAAAAATGTTAGCTGAGGATGGAATGTTTGTTATAGTAGCTGTAATTGATAGAAAAACCGGCCGAGTAAGAGGTTCTCCTGATATTATCTCCAGAGGTTTTGTCTATTTAAGAGAATCAAAAAACTTGCTCAAAGAAACTAGAAGAAAAGTGATTGATATTGTTAATAAAGCAACTGGTTCGGGAGGAGCAGTTAATTTAAGTTATGTTAAAGATCAAATTAGAAACAAGGTTGGAGAGTTTCTTTTCTCAAAAACCAAAAGAAGACCAATGGTCCTTCCAGTCATTATTGAAGTCTAAAAAACAAAATATTACAATAAATCAATGAGAGTTTTTAGCGGCATTCAACCAACTGGTCAATTACATATTGGAAACTACTTAGGGGCCATTCGGCAGTGGCTTGAACTCCAAGAAAAAGAGGAATGTATTTTTTGTATTGTTGATCTTCATGCTATTACTATTCCATATAATTTCAGAGAGTTTCAAGATATTGTCCTAAAAAAAGCGATTGAATACTTAGCCTGCGGAATTGATCCTGAAAAATCAATTATTTTTATCCAATCAGATGTCAAAGAACACACTGAACTCGCCTGGCTCTTAGGTACAGTTTGTCCAATTGGAGACCTAAATCGGATGACTCAATTTAAAGATAAATCAAAAAGATTTAAAAATAGTATTAATGCTGGTTTATTTAATTATCCTGTTCTTATGGCATCTGACATTTTACTTTATCAAACAGATTTAGTGCCAGTTGGGAAAGACCAGGGACAGCATGTTGAATTAACTCGTTCTATTGCCAGAAAGTTCAATAAAAAGTTTGGTAAAACTTTTAAAATACCAAAGCTTCTTCTTCCTAAAATGGGAGCCAAAATTATGTCCCTACAAGAACCAAAGAAAAAAATGTCTAAATCCGCTCTTAGTTCTTGTTTGTTTTTATTAGATGAACCAAAGGTTATTCGAGAAAAAATAATGAAAGCTACCACTGATAGTGGTAAAAAAATTCTCTATAATCCAAAAAGAAAACCTGGCATTTCTAATCTATTAACTATTTATTCTCTGTTTTCAGGAAAATCTATTAAAGAATTGGAAAAAAAGTTCGAAAACAAGGGCTATGGTGATTTTAAAAAATCCCTAGCTAAGGTTTTAATAAAATCTTTAGAACCAATTCGTCGAAAAAGAAAAGAACTTCTCAATAGAGAGGTTTATATTAAAGAAATTTTGAAAAAAGGCGCTAAAAGAGCTCAAGTCTTAGCTTCTTCTACCATAAAAGAGGCTAAAAATAATATGGGATTAACTTAACCGCTTTCCCATTCTTTTCCTATTTCTGGATATTTTGATAATTTTTGACGGAAAATGCCTTCAATCTCTTGAAGGCCATTTTTTGTTTTAGACTCAAAAACCAAAACCAATGAAGGTAAATTAGATGAAGCCCTGACTAATCCCCAACCGTGTTTAAACTTGACTCGAGCCCCATTAATATCAATAACTCTTTCTAATCCATATTCTTGCTTAAATTCTCTAATTAGCTTATCAACTACTTCATATTTCACCTTGTCATCGCAATCCACATGCCAAGCAGGAGAGGTAAAATATTGAGGAGTATTAAGCATAATTTCTGATAAAGAACTGCTCTCGTTTGATAAATATTCTAATAATTTCAAGCTAGCAAAAACAGCGTCATCATATCCATAATATCCATGTCTATAAAAAATATGACCGCTTCTCTCTCCTGCTAAGCAAGCATCTATTTCTTTGGCTTTCTGTTTTATGTATGAATGACCAGTTTTCCACATCACAGGATTACCTCCCCATTTTTCTATTTCCTCAATCAAACCTTGAGAACACTTTACGTCAAAAACAATATTAGACCCTGGTTTTTCTTTTAAAACTTGGCGAGCCAATAGTATTAAAAAACGATCCGGCCAAATGTTTTGTCCCCTTTCATCCACCACACCCAGGCGATCACCATCACCATCAAATCCAAATCCTAAATCTGCCTTAACCTCTTTTACTTTAGAGCTCAAAGCTTTCAGGGCCTTTAAACTTGCTGGATTTGGCTCATGATGAGGAAAAGAAAAATCAATGTCACAATATTGTTCTATTACCTCACAACCAGCTTTTCTCAAAATCAAAGGAACAATAGGTCCGGCCGTGCCATTGCCGGCATTAACTACTACTTTTAATTGTCTTTTCAGCTTAATTTTGTTAATCAAATAATCACCATATTTTTCAATTATGTCAGATTCTTTTCTGACTGACCCTTGTTTTTGAATAAAATCTTCTTTCAAAATGATTTGATAAAGATCATCAATATCATTAGGGAGCAAAGTGGTGTCAAAGTCATACCCTAATTTTAATCCGCTCCAACCATTGGGATTATGAGAAGCTGTAACCATGGCCACTCCCTTAATCTTTAGAAGGTGTTGAGCAAAGTAACAAATCGGAGTTAAAACCTGACCAATATCAATAACTTCAATACCACCAGACACCATACCCGAAATCAAGGCATTTTTTAAGCCCTCAGAATAATCACGAGCATCAAAACCAACCAAGGCTTGGTTAACATTATGTTTGTTCAAAAAACTGGCAAAGCCCTTTCCGATAAGCTGGCAACTTCCTTGATTCAGCTCGTCTTTAGACACTCGCCCCCTTAAATCATACTCACGAAACATTGTCTTTTTTAACCTAACCATGTAATTAAAAGGGTTGATTTTTAGATATTATCATTATATCATAGAATTATGAGTTTTTCAGTTGGCATTGTAGGATTACCAAATGTGGGTAAATCTACTCTTTTTAAAGCTCTAACCAAAAAAGAGGTGGCTATTTCTCCTCGGCCTTTTACCACTATCAATCCTAATATTGGAATAGTCCGAGTTCCTGATCAAAGATTAACAGCTATAGCTGAAGTTATTAAACCTCAAAAAATTACTCCAACCACCATTGAATTTATTGATATTGCGGGATTGATTAAAGGAGCTCATAAAGGAGAAGGTTTGGGAAATCAATTCCTGTCCCATATCAGGAACTGTGATGCAATTTTAGAAGTAGTAAGAATTTTTGATAATCCAAAAGTAGAAAATGTTTTAGGAGAGATTAATCCCGAAAAAGAGATTGAGATTATAAAACTAGAACTATTAATGAAAGATTTAGAAACTCTTAATAACCTGATTCCTAAATTAGAAAAAAAGGGAGAGAAAAAAGATTTAAAAAGAACTGAGATTTTAAAAAAGATAAAAAACAGCGTTTCTGGTGGTAAATTGATTTCAGAACTTGAATTAAACGACAAAGAAAAAAAAGAAATCAAGGATTATCAGTTTCTAACAACAAAGCCAATTATCTATCTTTTCAATACTAATTATAAGGTTTCTTTAAATTCTCAAATTCTGCATTTAGAGTTAAATCTAAAAGACGAACAAGAGATTACTGAACTTTCTGAACATGAAAAACAAGAATTAGAAATGAAATCTCATCTTGACCAAATTATCACCTCTTGCTACAATACTCTCGATTTAATTACTTTCTTTACTATAAAAGGAGGAGAAGAAACAAGAGCTTGGACCGTAAAACAGAACTCAAACATAAAAACAGCGGGCGGAGTTGTTCACTCTGATTTTGAGAAAAAATTTATTAGGGCTGAAGTAATCCCTTGGCAAAAACTTGTTGATGCTAATTCTTGGACTCAAGCACGAAACAAAGGATGGATTCAAACAGCAGGAAAAGATTATATAGTCCGAGACGGAGACGTCATAGAATTTAAGATTTAAAAATCAATGAAATATTACGAATTAACTTGTTTAATATCACCAAATTTGTCAGAACAAGAGCTGAACTCTTTTTCTGAAAAAATAAACTCTCTAGTTCAAGAACAGGGAGCGATTTTAGATAAAATATTACCTGAGAAGAAAATAGTTTTGGGTTCTCCGATTGAAAAAAATACTTCAGCTTTTTTCAAAATTTTAACTTTTAATTTAAATCCAGAAAAATTGAATGATTTAGAAAAAAAACTTAAGGATAATAAAGAAATCCTGCGCTATTTCATTTTAGCTAAAAAAGAACCATCAAAAGAAATTCTCTTTAAAAGACAAGTTAAAAAACCTGAGACATTAAAACCTGTAATTCCCGAAATCACAAAAGACAAACCAAAGAAAAAGGTCGAACTAAAAGATATTGATAAAAAACTCAAAGAAATTTTAGAAGAATAAAATGTTTTTAAATAAAGTATTTGTTTTGGGTAATCTTACTGCTGATCCTGATGCAAGGTCTTTGCCAAGCGGTCAATCAGTAGTTAATTTTAGGATAGCTACTAATAGGGTCTTTTATGATAAAAATAAGGAAAAACAAGAACAAGCAGAATTCCATAATATTGTTGCTTTTGGCAGAACTGCTGAAATTGTTCAGCAATATTTAAAAAAAGGTTCTTTGGTTCTAATTGAGGGAAGATTACAAACAAGGTCTTGGGAAGATAAATCAACGGGGGTAAAGCGCTTTAAAACAGAAATTGTCACCGAAAGAATGCAAATGGGTCCTAAAAGATTTGTTGGAACTACTTCTCCTACTTCCTCCTCTTCTGATACAACGAAAAAACCAGAGCCGGCATCAAAAGAAGAAATTCCAATTATTGAAGAAGAGGAAGAAATCAACGTAAAAGACATTCCTTTCTAAATATGGCCTGTTATTTTTGTATCAAAAACATTAAAGAAATAGATTACAAAGAAACTCAAACTCTTAAGAGGTTTATTTCTGGTTTAGGAAAAATCAGGCCCAAAAAACGGACTGGTCTTTGTTCTAAACATCAGAGACAATTTGCTAAAGCAGTTAAAAGAGCTCGGCACTTAGGATTGTTATCTGCCACCTCAAAATAATACGAAAACTGCCTTGTGGGCAGTTTTTTGTGTTTATTATCTATTGTTCGCTGTTAGCTGCGATTATTGCTTTCGCAATCTCTTTTGTTATTTTCGGATTCTCTTTCAGAAACTTTTTCGATGCTTCTACTCCTTGACCCAATCTTGTATTTTGATATTGAAACCAGCTTCCCTTTCTTTTAACCACCTCATATCTTACTCCTGTGTTCAAAATATCAGCTTCTTTAGAAATTCCTTCATTGTAATAAATATCAAATTCAACAACTTTAAATGGTGCAGCTACTTTATTTTTGACAATTTTAGCTTTATGCCTTCCACCAATAATTTCATCTCCTCTTTTAATCTGAGCAATTCTCCTTAAATTAATTCTGACAGAAGAATAAAATTTAAGAGCTAATCCACCTGGAGTCGTTTCCGGATTTCCATAACGAATACCAATTTTCATTCTTGTCTGGTTTAAAAAAATAACAATTGTTTTTGTTTTTGAGATAAGCCTTGAAAGCTTCCGAAGCGCTTGACTCATTAAACGGGCCTGAAGACCAATCTGAAATTCTCCCATCTCGCCATCAATTTCAGCTTTGGGAACTAAAGCTGCTACAGAATCAATCACAATCACATCCACCGCACCTGATTTAACCAAAGTTTCAACAATCTGCAACCCCTGTTCCCCAGAATCGGGTTGAGAAATCAATAATTCTTTAATATTCACCCCAATCTTTTTAGCATAATCAGGGTCTAAAGCATTTTCTGCATCAACAAAAGCTCCTACCCCTCCTTTTTTCTGAGCTTCAGCTAAAATGTGTAAAGCTAAAGTAGTTTTTCCTGAACTTTCTGGACCATAAATCTCAATTACTCTACCCCGAGGAACTCCTCCTACTCCTAAAGCTAAATCTATAGAAAGAGAGCCAGTAGGAACAACATCCACATCAACCGCTGTAACATCTTCTAATTTCATAATTGACCCATCTCCAAAGCGCTGCTTAATCTGATCAATTGCCTCTTGTAAATCCTCTTTATTTAGTTTTTCTTGTTTTTTCTTCACCATATATATTATACATTTTCATCGTAGTCGTTTTCAAAGCTTGCTTGTTCCTCTCTCTCTTCTTCCACAGCTAATATCTTTCTTGGTTTTGCTCCATCAGATGGTCCAACCATTCCCCTAGCTTCCAACATATCAAGCAATCTTGCTGCTCGCGCATAACCTATTCTTAATTTTCTCTGTAAAAATGAAGCTGAAGCTTTTTTAGCTTCAATCACTATTCTCTTAGCTTCCTCGTACAAAGAATCATCTCCAAGTGCTCTAGAACCATTATAACCCAAACCCGAAACATCAACAATTGTTTTGTCTAATTCAGCTTTAAGCTCTTCAGACAATCCATCTTCAGGAAGAATATTCTCATTGTTCTCTGCTATCCATTTTACCACCCTTTTTACTTCTTTTTCTGACATATAGCTACCCTGAATTCTTTTTGGTTTGACAACCTGAGCAGAAATAAACAAAAGATCTCCTTGCCCCAAAAGCTTTTCAGCCCCCGAAGCATCAAGAACTGTTCTTGAATCAATTTGAGAGGCTACCTGAAAACTAATTCTGGAAGTAATATTGGCTTTAATAAGACCTGTTAAAACCTCAACCGATGGCCTCTGAGTAGCTAATACCAAATGAATTCCCACTGCTCTGGCTAATTGAGCTAACCTTACAATTCTAACTTCAATCTCCCTTCCTTTGGCCATAATTAAATCAGCTAACTCATCAACAATAAAAACAATATAAGGCATTATTTCTCTTCCATCTTTTAACATCTTTTCGTTGTAAGCAGTAATATTCTTTACTTTTTCTGCTGACAATATTTCAAACCTTCTGCCCATTTCATTAATCAACCAATTTAAACAGTTTACTGTTTTCTGAGCATCATAAATAACCGGACATAATATATGGGGAATTTCATTATAAGTATTAAACTCAACTCTTTTAGGATCAACTAAAATTAATCTTAAAAGTTCTGGCCCATTTTGATATAAAAGAGAAGAAATTAAACTATTCAAAAAAATTGTTTTTCCAGTTCCAGTGGCTCCAGCTACCAAAAGATGTGGCATCCTGGACAAATTAGCATAAGAAGGAGAACCAGCAACATCTTTTCCTAATGGTAAAGTCATGGCAGGAGAATTTTTAAAAAATGGCTCTGAAATTAAATCTTTTAATCTTACTGTTACTCTAACCTTATTAGGAACTTCAATTCCAACCAAAGACCTGCCAGGAACTGGAGCTTCAATTCTAATTGGATGAGAAGCAAGGCCTAAAGCTAAATTACTAGAAAGTCCAGTAATTTTAGATAATTTAATGCCCTCAGCTGGTTTAAAAGTATATTGCGTTACCGTAGGCCCAATATTTATTTCAGCCATTTTTACTGGAATACCAAAATTCTCTAAAGTTTTTTGAATAATAATAGCATTTGCTTTAATATTACCAGCGTTTGGCTTCTTATGATTTTGATCTAATAAATCCAATGGTGGTACTTTGTATTTTGAAAATAAAGCATTCTGAGGAACCTTATCAACTTTTAATTCTAAGCTTGACTTTTGATCTTTTATCTCAGAAACCTTTTCTGGTGTTTGACTAACAATCTCTTTAATCTTAAACTTTGGGTCTTTTGTCTTTCTCCCAAAAATACGGGTTAAAACTGTTTTCTTTTCTTTCTCTATTCCAAGCTTATCAATGGATTCTTCTCTCTCCGACAAGGGGGGTAATAATAACTGCCAGAAAATCAAAATCCCAATAATAATCAAAGTTAAAAATATAATCATTGTAACCTCAAGACCAAAAAGGTTTAAAAGAGCAAAAGAACTAATATGACCGATTATTCCTCCTTCTCTAACCTCAGGATTTAAACAAGCTAAAATCCCTGAGATACCTAAAATAAGAATTAAAATTGCCAAAATTAAGGGGCCTAAAATTCTTTTGTATTTTGTATTAAAAAACACTATTCCAGTCAGAATCAAAAACAAAGGAATAGTGTAAATTGTATTGCCAATCAAACTGTTGCCAAGACTAATTAATTTTTCTCCAACTATGCCTGCTTTTCCCAAAAAAGCAAGGCAAACAATAATAGCGGCTGAAAACATAATCACCCCGCCAATCAGATCTTTTGTCTCTCTTGGTAAATCAACATTAAAACCAGGAAGTTTTCTTGCTTTTCGAGAAGAATTTTTGTTTTTTTTCCTTCTTTTCTTTCTAGCCATTATTCTATTTTAACACGAATTAATCTTTCTTAAAACCAGTACCTGCAGGAATTAATTTGCCGATAATAACGTTTTCTTTTAATCCTTTCAATTTATCTTCTTTACCCTCAATCGTTGCTTTAATCAATACTCTTGATGTTTCTTGGAAAGAAGCTGCTGACAAAAAACTGTCTGTTGTTAAAGCTACTTTTGAAATTCCAAGTAAGAGTGTTTTAGCTTTAGCCAATTGCTTTTTGTCTTTTTTGAGCCTATTATTCGTTTCAACAAGTTTAGCATACTCAACAACCTGGCCAGGACTGAATCCAGAATCGCCTGGGTCTATTATTTTGGAACGGGAAAACATTTGGCGAATAATTACTTCAACATGTTTATCGTGAATAGTTGCTCCCTGAGAAACATAAATTTTCTGTATTTCTTTAACAATATAGCGCTGAACTTTTTCCCTTCCACCCAATCTAAATAATTCTCCCAAATCAATACTTCCTTCAAAAAGCTGTTCCCCTATTTCGATTGATTGGCCCTCAGTTACCAAAATACTAACATCAGAAGGAACTTTGTATTCAACAATCTCTGCTTTTTTAGATTTCTTAACATCTCTTTTCCCTTTAATTTTTATCACTTTTTCTGGGGTTATTTTCTGAACTTTTCCAGTAAGAACTGAAATGACTGCTTTTCCTTTTGGTTTTCTAGCTTCAAAAATCTCCTGCACTCGTGGTAAGCCCATGGTAATATCACCTCCAGAAGCTACTCCGCCGGTATGAAAAGTTCTCATTGTTAACTGGGTTCCTGGCTCACCAATTGCCTGAGCAGCAACAATTCCTACTGCTTGTCCCAGTTTAACAGGTTCATTTCTTGCTAAATCCCAACCATAACATTTTTGACAAACCCCTCTGACAGACTGACAAGTTATTGGAGAATACACTTTTACTGATTCAATTTCAGCTTCAACAATTTTTTCACCCTTGTCCCAATCAATAATTTCTCCCTTTTTAATAATCGTTTTGCCTTTTTTAGGCTTAACATCCTCTATTACATACCTTCCTACAATCTTGAAAAGGAAATCCTGACCAAGCTCATCAGCATGTTTTCTAAAGAGCACAATTCCTTCTTTGGTTTTACAATCCTTCTCAGTTACTATTACATCGTGAGAAACATCAATCAATCTTCGAGTTAAATATCCTGCTGTAGAGGTTCTTAAAGCAGTATCAGCAGTTCCTTTTCTGGCTCCATGAGTAGAAATAAAATATTCCAAAACATCAAACCCTTCTTTGTAAGAACTTTTAACTGGCAATTCAATAATTTGACCGGCCGGATTAATCACCAAACCTTTCATTCCACTCATTTGAACTGGTTGACTCCAGGACCCACGTGCTCCAGAATCAACAATATGAAATACTGAACCAGCTTTTTTAAGGGTCTTTCGAACCTCTTCTTCAATCTCTGTTTTTGCTTTTTGCCAAATTTCAATAATTTTAGTTTTTCTTTCTGATTCAGAAAGTAAACCTTTTTTAAAGTGATTTTCAATTTGACTTACTTCTTTTTCAGCGCTTTCAATAATAAGAGGTTTCTTTTTAGGAATTTCTAAATCATTCATTCCCCAAGAAACGCCAGAAATTGCAGAATAATTAAAACCTAAATCTTTGATTTTATCCAAAGTTTCTATAACTTTCTCGTTATTGTATTTTCTAATAACCTGACCTATTAGTTTTTGCAGTTTTTTAGAATTAAAATGTTTGTTTTGGAAAGTAAAACCATCTGGCAAACTTTGATTAAATAAAATTCTTCCTAAGCATGTTTCAATTAATCCTTGTTTGTTATTGATTTTTACTTTAATCTTGGCCTTGAGACTAAGATACCCTGCCTCGTGAGCAAGCATTGTTTCTTCTGGACTTGAAAAAACAGAGCCTTCACCTTTTTCTCCCTCAACAATATTGGTAAGCCAATAACAACCTAAAACAATATCTTGACTGGGAACAGCAATAGGAGTGCCAGTGGCTGGCTTTAAAATATTATGAGAGGAAAGCATAATTTCTTTAGCTTCTGCCTGAGCTTTTTTAGACAAAGGTAAATAAACTGCCATTTGGTCGCCGTCAAAATCAGCATTAAATGCTTTACAAACTAAAGGATGAATTTTAATTGCTTCTCCTTCGATCAAAATTGGATAAAAGGCCTGAATACCCAGTCTGTGTAAAGTAGGAGCTCGGTTTAATAAAACTAATTTATCTTTAACAACCTCTTCTAAACTGGCCCAAACTTCGTCGCTCTCTGTTTCAATCAATCTTGAAGCTCCTCTCACATTATAAACCAGTTCTTTGTCTAAAAGTTTCTTAATCAGAAAGGGTTTGAAAAGCTCTAAGGCCATTTTTTTAGGCAGACCCATTTGCCCTAACTTTAACTCAGGACCAACTACAATTACTGACCTGCCTGAATAATCTACTCTTTTTCCCAAAAGATTTTGTCTAAAACGTCCCCTTTTCCCTTTAAGCATATCAGCTAAAGATTTTAAGAGTCGTCTTCCTCCAGTGGTAGCTTTAGTAGTTGTGCCGGTTCTCATTTCATTATCAATTAAGGCATCAACTGCTTCCTGAAGCATTCTTTTTTCATTTCTTACAATGACATCAGGAGCAGCAATTTCCAAAAGATGTTTCAAACGATTATTTCTATTAATTACTCTTCTATAAAGATCGTTCAAATCTGAAGAAGCATATCTTCCTCCATCCAAACGAACTATTGGTCTTAAATCAGGAGGTAAAACCGGCAAAACAGTTGGAAACATCCATTCTGGTTTCATTTTAGATTTGGACATTGATTGAAAAACTCTTAATCTCTTTAAAATATCAAGTCTTGACTGGGAACTTGCTTTAGCCAAATCTTTTTTCAATTTTGAAATTTCCTTTTTTAAATCAATCTTCTCAAAAATCTTTCTTAAAACTTCTGCTCCTGTACCAGCTTCAAAAACTTCTCCATACTTTAAAGAGAAATCCATATATTGAATCTCAGAAAGAACCTTGAGCGGCTTTAAGCTTAAAACATCAGTTCGAGCGCTATCTCTTGCATCTTTTAATTCTTTTAATCTAATTTTTTCTTCTTTTTTAGTTTCACGATTTTCGCTTTTCATTTTTCGCTTTCTTTTGTGTTCTGTTTCAATTCTTGTTAAAATCTTCTTTTTTGCCTCTTCATCAACACTAGTAACAATATAAGACACAAAATAAACCACTCTTTCTAATTGTGAGCCAGAAATATTTAAAACTATTCCCATTCTTGAAGGAATACCTCTTAAAAACCAGATGTGAGAAACAGGTACAGCCAATTCAATGTGAGCCATTCTTTCTCTCCGAACCGCAGATTTTGTTACTTCTACTCCACAGCGATCACAAACTATGCCTTTATATCTGATTCCTTTATATTTACCACAATAACATTGATAGTCTTTTTCTGGCCCAAAAATCTTTTGGCAAAAAAGACCATCTTTCTCTGCTTTATGGGTTCTATAATTAATGGTTTCTGGTTTTAACACTTCACCATGAGACCATTCTAAAATATCTTCTGGTGAAGCTAACCGAATCCTTATTGATTCTAAATCTTGTACCTTCATGTTTTTTCTTTGTGTTTTTCTTTAATTTCTACGTCTATGCCCAGGGATTTTAATTCATTAACCAATAGATGGAAAGAAGCAGGTAGATTAGGTGGTTTGATTTCTTCTCCCCTTAAAATTGCCTCATAAGTAGCTGCTCGACCAGGAATATCATCAGATTTTATAGTAAGCATTTCTTGTAAAGTATGAGCTGCTCCATATCCCTCTAAAGCCCAAACTTCCATTTCTCCAAATCTTTGACCTCCAAACTGAGCCTTACCACCCAAAGGTTGCTGGGTGATCAAAGAATAAGGACCTATTGATCTCATATGTATCTTATCTTCAACCATATGAATCAGTTTCAACATATAAATATAACCAACTGTAATGTTTTGAGAAAAAGGCAAACCAGTTCTTCCATCATACAGCATTATCTTGCCATCTTCTGGTAATCCAGCCTTTATAAGCTCAGCTTTAATGTCTTTTTCGTTTGCTCCCGAAAGCGAAGGGGTTACAGCGTGATATCCTAATTTTTTGGCTGCCCAACCAAGATGAGTTTCTAAAATCTGACCAAGATTCATTCTTGAAGCAACGCTCAATGGATTTAAAATTATATCAACAGGAGTACCATCCTCCATAAAAGGCATTTCCTCTTCAGGCAAAATCATTGAAATTACACCCTTGTTTCCATGACGTCCACACAATTTATCACCGGCTTGAATTTTTCTAAGATCAGCTACTTCAACCTCAATTCTCTTAATGATTCCTGCATCCAATTTATTCCCTAATTCTCGAGAAAAAATCTTTATCCCAATCACCCTGCCTCTTTTTCCATGTTCCATTAGCAAAGATGTATCTTTAATGTCTTTTGCTTTTTCTCCAAAAATTGCTTTTAATAATCTTTCTTCGGCTGTTAGATCTTCTTTTCCTTTAGGAGATATTTTCCCAACCAGAACATCATTCGGCCCAACCTCAGCTCCTATTCTAATTATTCCTTCTTCGTCCAGATTTCTTAATTTCTCTTCTGAAACATTAGGAATATCAGAAGTAGTTACTTCTGGTCCTAATTTTGTTTCTCGAACATCACAACCAAAACTTTCAACATGAATCGAAGTATAAGCATCTTGCTTTGATAATCTTTGAGAAAGTATGATGGCATCTTCAAAATTACCCCCTCTCCATGGCATAAAAGCAACTAAAAGATTTCTTCCTAAAGCCAAATATCCTTGATCAATAGCTCCTCCACCAGTTAGAATATCTCCCTTTTTCACTGTTTGACCCTTACTAACAAGTGGTTTTTGATGAAAACAAGTATATTGATTTGTTCTTATAAAAGTTCTTAAGGGATAATTCTTAGTTCTTGATTTTGTATTTTTGATTGAAATATGAGAAGCATCAACTTCAACAACCTTTCCTTCCTCCTCAGCTATTATTTCCTGTCCTGAATCCATGGCCACTCTTTTTTCAATCCCAGTCATAACCAAAGGAGCTTGAGGATTAATCAAGGGAACAGCTTGTCTTTGCATGTTTGAACCCATTAAGGCTCGGTTTGCATCATCGTTTTGTAAAAAAGGAATACAAGAGGTAGCAATTGAAATTGGTTGTTCGGAAGAAACATCAATAAAATCAACCTTATTCTTATTTATAGTCCCTGGTGTACCCCGAATTCTTCCTTCAATTTTTGAAGATAAAATTTTACCTTTGTCATCAATTAAGGTAGAACCAGAGGCAATGTTATATTTTTCCTCTTCATAAGCATTAAGGTATTGAATTTCAGATGAAACCTTTCCGTTCTTTACTTTGAAATATGGAGTTTCTAAAAATCCAAAAGTATTAATTCTGGCAAAACCAGCTAAATGTCCAACTAATCCAATATTTGGACCTTCTGGAGTTTGAATGGGACAAATTCTTCCATAGTGTGATGGCTGAACATCTCTTACTTCAAATCCAGCCCTTTCTCTGGTTAAACCACCAGGGCCAGTAGCTGAAATTCTTCTTTTGTGTTCCAGTTCAGCTAAAGGATTTTCATTATCCATAAATTGAGAAAGTTGAAAAGAGCTGAAAAATTGCTTAACAATAGCCATAAATGGCCTTGGGTTAATCACCTGAATTGGCGTCATTGTATAAATGTCTAAAGTAGACATTTTATCTTTAATTATTCTTTCCATTCTCATTAAACCAATTCTTAATTTATTCTTTAAAAGCTCTGATATTGTTCTTAAGCGCCTGTTTCCTAAATGATCAATCTGGTCTGGCTTAGCTTCTGGGTCATTGTTTAATCTAATTATTTCTTTCACAACATTAATCACATCTTCTGGCTTCAAAACCCTGTCCTCCATACTAATTTCCTCGCTTTTCATTTTTCGCTCTTCACTCAATCGTTGTCCCATTTTCCAACGTCCCACCTTAGAAAGATCATATCTCTTAAAGTTGAAAAACATGTTCTCAAACAATTCTCTAGCTGTGTCTGGGGTAGCCCTGTCTCCTGGTCTTAATCTTTGATAAATCTCTATTAATGCCTCTGCTTTATTCTCGCTCAAATCCTTTTTTAAGGTTTCTTCAATATATTTTTTCTCTCCTGTATCTATATCTTTAAACAACTTTTTAATTTCCTTATCTGTTTCAAATCCAAAAGCCCTTAAAAAAGTAGTAACAGGCACTTTTCTTCTTCTATTAACTTTTACTCCAATTGCTCCTGAAATATCTGTTTCAAATTCCAACCAAGCACCGCGATTAGGAATAATTTTTCCTCCAAAATATTGTTTTCCTCTAACTATTCTAGAAGTAAAGAAAGATCCTGGAGAACGAATTATCTGAGAAATAATTACTCTTTCTACTCCATTAACAATAAAAGTTCCTCTCTCAGTCATTAAGGGAAAATCAGTTAAAAATATTTCCTGTTCTTTAGTTTCTTTTGTTTTAAGATTAACCAATCTTACTTTAACTCTTAAAGAGGCTTCGTAAGAATCATTATTTTTCTTGGCTTCAAGGTCTGATTTATAATTAGGCTCACCCAATTTGTAATCCAAAAACCAAATCTCCAACTTTTCATTGGTATAATCCCGAATAGGAGAAATCTCTTGAAAAAGCTCTTTTAAGTCTTTTTTCCAAAATTGATCCCAGCTGTTTTTTTGAGTACTTAACAGATAGGGCCTAGGAAGAGAAACCGATGACTTCCCAAAGTTTTTAGTTTTAATCATAGATAAAGATTTGTAAACAAATATTTATAGAAAAGAACTTTAGCTCTTTGAGTAATATGCTAAAAAAACCCCAAAAATGTCTCGGGGCACAATAATCTATTGTTTTAACTAGTTTTTTAAACTAAATTCAGGCAAGAAATTAAAAATTAGTACTAATATTTTAATCTTTTTCAAAACCTTTGTCAAGAGATAAGCTTAAAGTCTAAAGCACAAAGTTTTTATTAGTTTTGCGCTTTATTCATAAATATTCGACTTTTTAATAATAATTTTATAAACATTTTCAATAAAATCTCCTCCAGCATAACCAACAATAAAACCCAAAGCTGGCGTAAAAGAACCTAAAAATGTTAATCCTATCTGATTAACTGCTACAGCACTCAAAAGCCCTACCATACCAGACATAAACATCATGCCCATAAAGTATGATAAATCAAATTTAACATTTTTGTAAGAAAATTGATGTTTAATAAAGCCCACCAATCCTCTTACGAAACCTCCGCCAAATGCGGCTATTAAAATTTGTGTGTACATAAATTTTTATTTAATTTCCTTAGGATAAACTTAGTTTATTTTTATCTTGATTTATTTTTTATTCGTAATTTATACTGTACGAAACAAGGTAAAACCCCAAATATTTTGAACTCCAGCTTTTTTTAATACTTTGCAGCACTCTTTCATTGTAGCTCCTGTGATCCAAATATCATCAACTAAAGCTAAATTGCGTGGTATGAAAGATAAATCAGGAAGTATATCAAAGGATTCTTTTACGTTTTTAAATCTTTCTTCTTTATTTAAATCAGTTTGTAATGATGTATCTTTAATTTTCATTAACAAAGAAATTATTTCTTTTTCTGTTACCTTGCCAATTGTTTCTGCTATCAATTTTGCTTGATTAAATCCTCTACGTTTTTCTTTTTTCAGAAACATCGGCACATAAACAATATAAGTATCTTCTAAGTATAAAAAGGAAAGAAAAGGTTTAAAGCGTAATACATCTTTTTTCATTACTTCAAAAGCATTTTCCACAAACTCAGATATTGTATCAAAAATATGTTTATGTTTTATCTCATTAAGAGCTGCTCTGGTTATACCTTCATATTCCCAAACCCCTACCAAACCATCTAATCCATATCTTTCTGAATAATGAAAATGCTTTTGCCCAGTAAAACTTGATTTTTCACAAACTGGACAAATAAGCGATGCTTCTCCAAGAAAAACCTTACAATTTTCACAAATATATTGTCCTTCCTTATTACAGCCTACGCAGAATTTCGGAAACAATGCATTCAATATCCCTTCTTTTATTTTCGATAAATAATCATCCATCGCCCTTTAGAATAAACTTAGCTTATCTCCACAATGTTATTTAAAGCGTATGACTACGCCTGCGTTGTAGTCTTGCCTACCATCCAGGTGGCCTTCAGTAATTGTTCCGTAGTTACTATTTGGTATTCCTTCTTCTTTTAATCTTACTATCTTGATTCTAATTTCTTCAATCTCGACCATAAACCATTAAGTATTGTTCTTCTAAAACTAAAGACTTTATCGTCAACAAAATTGTCTGCAGCAATATAATCATCTCTTGCTTTGGAAACAAAACTCGCAACAGCTTGGGCACTTTTAGGAAGTGCATCATATGTTTCTTTTCCAAGATCCACAACCTTTTTATCAAGAAACTTATCAGCAAGATTATATATCTCACTCATTTCTGAAACAAAACCTTTTAGGTTTGCTGTTCCATCAGAAATATTTCCAAGAACCCACTTGCTTATTCCAACAATTTCAATTGCTTTTCTCTCAATATTATTATTGATTCCTTCAACAACTTCTTCAGCTCCCTTAGACATATTAACCAAAACTTTATCAATTCCCCTATCAACACTGCTTACAAAAGTAGAAACATCTTGATAAACGCTCTTAAAAGATTTTTGATCAAAAATAAGATTGGTTACAATTAAACTTAAAATAAAAATAACAACAAAACCAAAGCGCATGTAAAGCTCTGGTTTTAATGCTTTTCTTAATTTTCTGAAATCAAAACCAAAATCAGACCCAGCCCATTCATCTAAACCAATGATATCTTTTTTGAGCCATTCTTCTGTTGGTAAATTCTTGGGAGGAGCAATAGTTTTTTTCTCCTTAGCAAAACTGTCATTGTATTCTTTAATCCCAAGCAAATATTCATTAAGCCATTCTTTTTTAATAACCCAGTTTCGTCCAAACTTAATTGCTTTTAACTTGCCTTGTCTTGCCCTCAAACTTAAATATTCTTGTGAATAATTGCAGTATTTTGTTGCTTCTTGTAAAGATATGTATTTCCTTGCCATAATTTTATTGTCTGATATCCGATATACTCAGTCAAGCAAAAAACTGTGGATAATTAATATAACTAATTTAGTGGATTTTTATGCTTTGTAAAATCCCCAAAGCTATAAAGGTTGAGATTAAACTGCTTCCTCCATAACTTACTAGTGGCAAAGAAATACCAATTATAGGTAATATCCCGATATTCATTCCGATATGAATGAAAATTTGAGAAATTAAGATGATTGAAAAACCTGAAGCAAACAATCTGGGAAAATTACTTTTAGAATCTATAGCAATTTTTATTATTCTCAAAATTAATACTGAGAATAAAATCAAAAGAATACATACTCCAATTAATCCAAATTCCTCAGCAATAGCAGCAAAAATAAAATCTGTTTGAGGTTCTGGCAAAAAGCCGTATTGAGTTTGAGAACCTTTGGTAAAACCCTGACCAAAAATCCCACCTGAACCAATAGCTATCTTTGATTGAGCTTGATTCCAGCCAGAACCTAAAGGTTCAAGTTGGGGTGTGAAAAAATTTAAAATTCTGTCTTTTTGATAATCTTTTAAAAGCGTGTTCCAACCAAAACCCAGAAGCAAAATAAAACATAAAACCAAAACCAAGAAATGACGGACCTGTATTCCAGAAATAATTAGAATTCCCACCCAAAGAGTAATCAAAATTAAAACTGAGCCAAGGTCTGGCTGAAGAAAAATTAAAAAAGCGGGAAGAAAAACATAAAAACCAGAGAGAATAATGTGGCGTACTTTATACATTTCAATGTGACGCATAGAAAAATATTTAGCCAATAAAATTATTAAAACTATTTTAGTAAACTCTATTGGATCAATTGATAAAGGCCCAAACTTATACCAGGATTTTATTCCTCTAATTTCAGGAGCTAACCAAAACAATCCAACCAACATCAAACAAGAAATAAAATATAAAAACAAAATTAAATGAGAATCTTCTCTAAAAATGCGCCAGTCCAAAAAACTAAAAAATATCATTAAAAAAAGAGCAAGAACAAAAAAGATCGCTTGTTTTTGAAAATTTAAAAAGCTCCCACTGCCTACAGAAGAACTATATAAAGAAACAAAACCAATACTTACTAAAAGTAAGGCCGAAATAATCAAAACCCAATCAAATCTTTTAAAATGAAAAATTAAAGAATTCATAACATTTTCAGAAACTGATTTTCATTAATTGTTTTCACTCCTAATTTCTTGGCTTTTTCTAGTTTTGAACCAGGACTCTTGCCCATAATAACAAAATCTGTTTGCTTAGAAACAGAATCTAAAACTTGTCCTCCTAATTCTCTAATTCTTGCTTTAACTTGCTCACGAGTCATTGATCCCAAAGATCCAGTTAGAACAAAAGATAGTCCTTTTAATTTTCTTGCTTTTAGCGTAACCAAAGGTTGTTGGCTTTTTATTTTCACTCCCACTCTTTCCAATTTTTCAATAAAATTAAGATTCTGTTTCTCTTGAAAAAAATCATAAATTGACTTAGCTACAATAGGTCCAATATCTTTTATTTCTTCTAATACAGATAGAGAAACATTTTTTAATTTTTCTAAAGAATTAAAATGTTGAGCTAAATCAATAGCTGTTTGCTCTCCAACATTTCTAATGCCAAGGGCATAAATAAAATTGAATAAACTAATGCTTTTTTTTGATTGAATAGCAAAAATAAGATTTTGAGCTGATTTTTGTGCAAATCTCTCTAAAGGAGAAATATCCTCTTGTTTTAATTTAAAGAGATCTGCTGGATCTGAAACCAAGCCCTCATCAATTAATCTATTAAGAATTTTAGGACCCAATCCAACAATATCAAAACCATTTCTGGAAACAAAATGATAAAAATATTTTTTCTGGCGAGCAAAACATTTAGGATTAGGACATCTCCAAATAGCTTCTGTTTTGAGCTTTACAAGTTTTGTATTACAAGCAAAACACTTCTCAGGCATTCTAAAATCTTTCTCTTTTCCTGTTCTTAAATCCGGCAAAACTAAAATTACATCGGGAATAACATCCCCTGCCCTACCAATAATAACAGTATCTCCAATTTTCACCCCCAATCTTTTAATCTCATCTTCGTTATGCAAAGTTGCCCGAGAAACCACCACTCCCCCAACAGTTATTGGTTTTAAAACAGCTACAGGAGTAATAGCTCCAGTTCTTCCAACCTGAACTTTAATATCAAGCACTTTTGTTGTTGCTTGCTCTGGAGAAAATTTAAGAGCCCGAATAGCTCTCGGACTTTTACCAACTATTCCTAGTTTCTCAAAAACCGAATTGTTGTTAATGGTAATAACAATTCCATCAATTTGAAAAGGAAAACTATTTCTTTTTTTATTAACTTTTTTCCAAAAACTCATCACTTCATCTAAGTTTTTACACTTTTTGCCTTTGTCTGTTTTAAATCCTAAAACAGGTAAAATCTCATGTTCCTCAGAATGAGTTTTTTGACCAAAATCAGTAATAATATCATAAGCTAAAAAATCTAAGGGTCGGGAAGCAGCTAATTTGGGGTCTAATTGTCTAATTGAACCAGCTGCTAAATTTCTTGGATTGGAATAAGTTTTTTCTCCTTTTACTGCTAATTCTTTATTCAGCTTCTCAAACTTTTTTCTTTCCATATAAACCTCACCCCTAATCTCAATTCTTCCTTTTTTAATTAATTTTTTAATCTTCTTCCCAATTATCTTGTTTAAAATGTTGGCCTGTATTTCTAATTTCAAAGGAATACTTTCAATGGTTTTAAGATTCTGGGTAACATCCTCTCCCAATCTCCCATTGCCCCTAGTAACACCATAAACCAGAAATCCATTTTCATAAACTAAAGAAACAGCAAATCCATCAATTTTCAGTTCAGTAAAGAAATCAAATTCTTGAAGCGACTCTAATCTCTTTAAATAATCTTCCCAGCTTTTAAGCTCTTTGTCAGAAAAAATATCTTCAATAGAAAGCATGGGAACAAAATGCTTAATCTTTTTGAAACTGTCCAATGGTTTTCCGCCAACTCTTTGAGTAGGAGAGTCAGGAATAATAAATTCTGGAAACTCTTTTTCCAATTGAAAAAGTTCGTGTTTTAAAGAATCTGAAGCAGAATCAGAAATCTCTTGCTTATCCAAAACATGATACAAATAACGATGATGATTTATCACTTTTCTTAATTTCTCTATTCTCTTTTTAGCTTGTTGTTTGTTCACTATTTTGAAATCATAATAGCTCTTTTAACCCCCTTATAGCTACCAACTGATTTAATACAATAATGAGCATCAAAAGAACAATCACCAATACCTTGAGCCACAACTGAAACATTATAAGAAGCTTGATTATCCCATGTCTCGCTCTCTTCATAACCCTGTCCAACCGGATCCTCAATAGTCCTTGTGTCAAATAAACCCCTTTCAATCCCGGTTTCAGCAGCATAATAAGCAGTCACTGATTTGCCCATTTCTCTCATTATTTTAATTTCAGACACTAAAAATGTGCTCATACTTAAAGCAATAGACAATAAAATGGTCATAATTAGAAAGGAAATATAGAGAGAAACACCTTTTTGAGAATTAGTATCTAACATCAGGATTTCTTTGAGAAATAGTTGTTTGAATATTTATCTCTGGCTGTTGTTCTGGCTTTAAGCCAGCTCCTTTTATGTATAAAAAGAGGGTAACTCTTGGTTGTTCGTTATCATCTTGATCCCAAGAATCTGAGGGGCCAACCTTAAAAGACTCTACCTTGAGGCCACTTGAAGTTAAGGGTAGGGAGGTTTGAAAAGCAGCAGCAATAGCAGTGCCATCGGTGGATTTTCGTTCTTTTATTTGATTTGTATTTGTGTCCAAGAAGAATTCTTGGCAAAATCCTCGATAATTTAGAAATCTTATTCTATCTCTATCTAGATTAGTTTCGAAATTTTGTTTTGCTCCAGCCGTGGTCAAGCAATCCCCCAATAAATCTTTTCTAGCCATTCTGATGGCTCGACTCATATATTCTTCAAGATAACTGGTTTGCTCCAAGAGCTGTTGAAAAGCTACTGATTTTCTTTGAGCCCTAATAGTAGAAACAAATGCTCCAGACATTGCGCTAAGAATCAAAGAAAAAATAGATATTGAAACTAAAAGCTCAACAAGAGTAAAACCTTTGCTTTGAATTCTTTTTTTAATTGTTATTTGCTTGGTTTTCATTCTACTTCTTCAATTTTATACCATTGATAAAGATTTTCTCTGGCAACAACCATATGAGTTCTTCCTCTTTCTTGCCAGGAAACTTCTATAACAACATCTATCTTGTCATCTCCTATTTCAGTAATTTGAGCTTTTCTTTCAAATTGACCAGAGCTAGAACATTTATAAAAACCGTCACTAATCTCTAAATAATTCTTTTCACCACAATTAATGTTGTCAGGAATAGTTTGGCTTTGATAGTCAAAATTATAGTATGAACCAGCAAGTAAATCATCATCCCAATTTATTTCCTCTCCTTTATTAATCTTTAAAAAATTACTATCTCTGATATTTCTTATAATTTCCATTCCCTCTTGGGACAAATAAATAGCTGTTAATCGAGAAGAGATAATGCTGACATAAGAAATGGTTTGGCTAACTAAACTAAAAACCCCCATAATGCCTACGCTCACTACAAAAAGAGCAGCAATCATTTCAATCATTGTAAATCCGTTTTTTCTATTTTTACTATTCATTATTTTTTTATTCACTGTCTTCAATCGAAATTAAGCCGGCTTTATTAACTATAATAATTTTCTCTGAAACTTGATCAGTAATAAAAATCTCGGCCATAGAATCATCGCTTGGCTCAATATAAATTATTGGATCAGGTGGGGTAAAAACAATATTTAATTCGCTCTTTAGAATACCAGAAAAAAGATTGTTGATAATAATTTTTTCGTTAAAAAAGCTTTGCTCTAATATCTTTTCTGAAGCTTCATTATATAGTTTATCGCCAGAAAAGTCAGCAAATAGAATATAAGAATTCTCGTTTATCTTAAAATAAATTCCATACCCTCCCTCGGGAATAGTTCCATTAAACTCTGATGACGACATTGCCATTTGTTGAACCCTTCTTAGATCCTGAACTAATTTATGAGCTGAATTTTGAATTGCAAACTGTTCTTCTCCAAATCTCAGATTAGGTATAACCAAAGCTGACATCAAAGCAATTATACTTATAATCACCAACAATTCAATTAATGTAAAACCTTTTTTCATATAAAAAATAAATTGCAATACCAATTAATAATTAGCTCTCCGTAAAACATTGCTAAAAAGGTTCCAAAAACTAAAAATGGTCCAAAGGGCACTATTGATTTAAGAGTTTTCTTGTTTTGAGCTATTAATATTAACCCTATTATTGCTCCAGTAAAAAAAGCTGAAAATAAAGCAACTAAAATATTGGGAAAACCAAGGTGTAGTCCCATTAAAAAACTTAATTTAACATCCCCAAAACCCATCCATTGGCCTTGAGATATTAAATATATTAATAGAAAAAAAAATGAGGCGCCAAAAGCACTTAATACAGTATTAAGTAGTAAGGAATTAGTGGTAAATAAAAATAAAAAGGATGTTAAAATAGCAGGAAAAATCACTTTGTCGGGAATAATATAGTGTTTGAGGTCGTAGACAAAGATAATAATCAGAAAACTAGTGGTTAGTAGTAAGTACCCAGTATTAAGTAAATTTTGGGAATTAAAAACTAAAACAAACAAAATAGCGGTGGTCAGTTCTATTAAAGGGTATTGAATAGAAATTGGTTTTTGGCAATAGCGGCATTTTCCTTTTAACATTAAAAAGCTAAAAACAGGGATTAAGTCATGCCAAACTAATTCATGCTTACAATAAGGACAAAAAGAATGGCCTCCTAAAAAACTTTTACCCACTTCTAAACGATAAATTATACAATTCAAAAAAGAACCAACAATTAACCCGAACAAAAAGATAATTGAATAAAGAAAGGAATTCAATAACATTATTTTATTTTAACAAACTTAGGGTATTAAAAAAAGCTGCCTCCTTTTTTGAGAGGCAGCTTTGAGTCTGAAAATCAAGCTTTACCAACAATCTTGAGTGGTAGGTACACCTGAAAGTTCCCTTGTCCCCTGATGAGAAGCAGCAAAAAAAACAACCGGATCACTTTCTAATGTTGCGTAGACACAGAAACATTGATCTTGACCTCCAGGAGCACAGGTGTCGGGTGCGGCAGCTGCATTACTTATCCATCCATAAGGAGGCGTGCCAGTACCTGGGTCTAAAGGAACGGCAGACATATAAGTCACTATAGCAGTTGGAGTAGTTGCTGATTGTATATAAGCCTCATTGTCTGAATAACTCATCTCCATAGCTGTGCCAATCTGACGTATGTCAGACTGCCTTCTAGCATCCCTGGCTTTACTTCTGGCTCCACCCAAAGAAACAAGAACAATAGATGATAAAATACCAATAATGGCAATAACAACTAAAAGCTCAATAAGTGTAAAACCTTTTTTATTCATAATAGTTAATTGAATTAATGATCAATTGAATCGACCTTTGAATTGTTTAACTAAAAGATTACAAACCACAACAATCTGCTAAAGTAGGACTTGCCATATCTTTTTCCGCTACTCCATCTTCTGAAGCGCAAAACTTAGGATTTGTTCCCGCACCCTGTTCCAAACTTGCATAAATACAATAAGAAGAAACGCTACCATCAACCCATCTATAAACATAGGTACCTGTGCTCAATGTACTACATGTAGTATCTCTTGGATCACAAGGAACCGAGGACATATAACTCCCAATAGCGCTAAGAGTATTTGCCCCTGCACTAGTATCAGGATACGCTCCAGCTGTAGATCCTTGACAAGCATCATCATAACACATCTCCATAGCAGTATTTATTTGTCTCATATCAGCTTTTCTTTGAGCATCCCGAGCTTTTTCTCTGGCTGGACCCAAAGCAACTAAAACAATGGAAGATAACATGCCAATAACAGCAATAACCACTAATAATTCAATCAATGTAAAACCTTTTTTGTTCATAATTATTGATTTTAATTATTTCTTTATTGTTTCGACTTTAACCCAATATTTGGTCTTAATAATATATTATACAACAACTATTAAAAGCTACAAGCAAGAAAGTTTTCCACAGCTAAAAAGACATCATTTTATAAAGAGGCATTAAAACTGCGAACATTAAACCTCCGACAATTACTCCCAAGAACATAATTAAAGCAGGCTCTAAAATAGATAACAAGTTTTCAATTGTTCTTTCGGTTTCTTTTTGATAAAAATCCACTACATCCATTAAGGACTTATCTAAGGTTCCTGTTTTCTCACCGACTGTTGTCATTTGACAAAACATTGGCGGAAAAATCTCAGGAGCCAATTTAAGAACAGAAGAAATTGTTTCACCTTTCCTGACTCTATCTCTGGCATCTAAGATAACTTCTTTGTAAACAGAGTTTCCAACAATGTCAGCTGTAATTTCTAAAGCCTTAGCAATTGGTAAACCGCCTGAAATTAGAGTAGAAAGATTTTCAGCAAAACGAGAAAGATACATCATTTTTAAAAAAGGACCAATGCTGGGTATTTTAAGAAACAATTTATCAAATTCTTTTTTGCCTTCTTTGGTATAATAATAGCGAATAATATAAGCTATGCCCCCTACTCCAATTAAACTAATAAGCCAAAACCATTTTTTCAAAAAATCGGTTAAACCAATGATTAATGTAGTAATAAGCGGCATCTCTTGACCAGTTTCTTCTAAAACTTTGGTTAAATTAGGAATTACAAAGAACACCATTAAAAGAAACACTATAAGGGAAAAAAATAAAATCAAAACAGGATAAACCATTGCTCCTTTTATCTTACTCATTAAGTGATATTCTCTTTCTACATGCTTAGCCAAATAACCTAAGGATTCAGAAAGTTTTCCTGAGGCCTCTCCTGCTTTTACCATTGAAATATAAAAAGAAGAAAAAACCTTGGGATGTTGAGATAAAGCATTAGAAAAACTGGTTCCACCACGTACTTCTTCGGATAGTTTTATAATTTTTTCCTTAAAATTAATGTTTTGGTTCTGAACAGCCAAAACCTCAAGCGCCTCAACTAGAGGCACCTTTGATTTAAACATTATTGAGAGTTGTCTTGAAAACAAAACAATCTCTTTCTTAGATATGCTTTCAAATATTGTAATTTTCTTGGTATAAACCGGACCTCCACCAATTTCTTCAAGAAGGGTTATATATAGCCCCTGTTTCTGTAAAAGAATAATAGCTGCTTCCCTAGAAGAGGCTTCTACTGTTCCTGTTTGAATTTGGCCCTCTTTGTTTCGGGTTTGGTAATTAAATTGCATGAAATTATTATCTGATAAGTGTTTTAAGTTCGGTTGGACTCAGAGAATAATTTAAGGCATTTTCAAGAGAAATCTCTCTTTGTTTTACTAAACCAGCCAGAGATCTGTTCAAAGAAATCATTCCTTTTTCAGCCGAAGTTTGAATAACTAATGGTAGTTCATGAATTTTATTCTCTCTAATTAAATTTGCTACAGCGGGCGTACACATCATTATTTCAGTAGCTGGTATTAATCCTCCCTTAATTCTAGGAATCAGTCTCTGAGAAACTACTCCTAATAAAGAACCTGAGAGTTGGGCTCTAACTTGTTGTTGTTGTGCGGGCGGAAAACTATCAACAATTCTGTGAATAGTTTGAGCAGCTGAATTAGTATGAAGAGTGGCAAAAACCAAATGGCCTGTTTCAGCTGCTGTAATAGCTGTTGCTATGGTTTCTGAATCTCTCATTTCTCCAACCATAATCACGTCTGGATCTTGACGAAAAGTAGAACGAAGAGCTGCAGCAAAAGAAAGAGTATCTCTATTCACTTCTCTCTGGTCAACAATTGACCTGTCATCTTTAAAAACATACTCAATTGGATCTTCAATCGTAATAATATGAACCGCTTTGGTGTGATTGATTTCATCAATCAAAGAAGCTAGGGTTGTTGATTTACCATGAGAAGATGGACCAGTTATCAAAATAAAACCCTGAGAGGCCTTAGTAAATTCATGTAAAGTATCAGGAAGGTTTAATTCTTCAATCGTAGGAATTTTAGATGGAATCAAACGCAAGGCACAAGAAAGATTTTCTCTTTGAAAAAAAACGTTAACTCGAAAACGCGCCCTGTCTTTGAAATGGTACGAAAAATCAATTTCTTTTTTCTCTAGTAATTTCTCAAGCTCTTCTGCAGACATCAAGTTTTGAGCTAAACCTTTAGTGTCTTTTGCAGAGAGTTTTTTCTTCTTTAAAAGAGG